>JAHFPH010000018.1:31833-36975 GCA_023266845.1 Rhodospirillaceae bacterium | reverse complement strand
GGTGGTGCACAGGAACACCTTGCTTTCCCAACACAGCGGCGCCACCGCCGTGGTGACGGCCGAGGCCCAGGTGCCCAGGATCGCTGGCACCTTGTTCACGTCGATCAACTTGCGCGCCGCTCGCACCGCGGCTTCGGGGTTGGTCTGGTCGTCTTCCAGCACGGTCTCGATCTTGCGGCCCAGCACGCCGCCGACGGCGTTGACCTCGGCGAACACCGCTTTCATCGCCTTGTCCATGCGCGGGCCGTCGGCGCCGCCCGCGCCGGTCAGCGGCGTCAGGATGCCCAGCGTGATCGGCTGCCCCTGGGCGCGGACGACGGCCGGGGCAAGTCCGGCGAAGGCCAGCGCGCCGGCTCCTTGCACGAAGCGGCGGCGGGACGTGGCGATGCGATGGATGGTCATGGCGGTACTCCCCTTTTCCCCAGTGTGTCGTTGCGTATGAAACGATCGGCGGTCTTGCTGTCCCGGGCCTATCCCCCCAGGAATATTCGGCGAATATCGGGGTCGGCGGCAAGCGCCGCGGCCGGCCCCGAGCGGTGGTTGCGCCCGTCGACTAGGATGTACGCCCGGTCGGCGATCGACAAGGCTTCGTTGGCGTTCTGCTCGACCATCGCGATCGCGATGCCGTCTTTCTTCACGGCGGCGATACTCAAGAACAGGCGCTCAGCCGCCAGCGGCGACAACCCGGCCGAGGGCTCGTCCAACAGCAGCAGCTTCGGCTCGACCATCAGCCCCATCGCCATGGCCAGCATCTGGCGCTCGCCGCCCGACAGCGTGCGCGCGGCGTGCCGGCGCTTTTCGGCCAGCACCGGGAAGCGCTCGAAAGCCAGACCGATCTTGCGCTCGCTGCCCCCGGGATCGACGTAGCCGCCCATCTCGAGGTTCTCGCGGACCGACATGGTGGGAAAGATATTCTGCTCCTGCGGCACATAGGCCACGCCCATGCGGCTGATATCGCGCGGCGCGCGGCCGCCGATCGCCTCGCCGTTCAGACGGATCTCGCCGCGTCCGGGTTTCAGCAGTCCGGCGATGGACTTCAGCAGCGTGGACTTGCCCGCGCCGTTCGGCCCGATCACGCCGACAACCTCGCCCGGCTCGACCGCGAAATCGACGCCCTTCAGCACCTCGTCGGCGGCGCTATAGCCCGCTACCAGCCCTTCGACGTTCAGGAGGCCCACCGGCGCCTTCCCATATAGGCCTCTTGCACCGCCGCGTTGTGCGCCAGTTCCGCGAAGCTGCCCTCGGCCAGGTTGCGGCCCTCCGCCAGAACCACCACGTGGTGGCAAAGCTGCGCGATCGTGTCCATGTGGTGCTCGATCAGCAGGATGGTCAGACCGTCCGCCACCAGCCCGCGCAGATGCTCGGCGATTTCGCGCGTCAGAGACGGATTCACGCCGGCCACCGGCTCATCCAGCATGATAAGCTTGGGGCTGGCCATCAGCACGCGGCCGATCTCCAGCAGCTTTTTCTGGCCGCCGGACAGGCTCGACGCGGGATCGTTCAGCACGCGCGCCAGATTCAGGCGCCTGGCGACCGCATGGGCGCGCTCGATCAGCTCTTCTTCGCGCTGGCGAACCATAGCGGACCTCAGCAACGCCGCGCCGACGGCTTCGCCGAGCTGCCGGTCGCCGTAGAGCAACAGGTTTTCGTACACGCTTAGCCGCGGAAAGCCGCGCGCGATCTGGAAGGTGCGCACCAGCCCCGCCGCGGCCACGCGGTCGGGGCGCCAACCCGTGATGTCGCGCCCGTCGAAACGCACTGTCCCGGAATCCGGCGGCACCACGCCCGAGATGCAATTGAACAGCGTGGTCTTGCCTGCGCCGTTGGGGCCGATCAGCCCGGTGATGCGGCGCGGCTCGACCTTCAGATCCGCGCCGTTCAGCGCGTGCACGCCATAGAAGCTGCGCGTCAGCCCCGACACTTCGAGCAGCGCCACGCGATTTCCCCGTTTCCCTTAAACGATCGCAGCCTAGGCGGAAAGCAAGGCGGGAACCAGCAGCGCCGCGACGATCCGGCCCTTGGTTTCATCCTCCGGCGTGAACCAGTTCGCCTTGTTCGAGACGTTCATGGTGCCCAGGCGCCTGCCGCCGAAACCGATCGGCACGTTCATGATCGACCCAATGCCCAGGCTGAAGATCAATTCATGGTCGGCGAAGGCGCGCTTCACGTCGGCGGGCGAGCGGGCGACGAACACGGCGCCTTCCTCCAGCACCACGCGGCCCCAATGCGTGTCTTTCTTCTGCTTGCGCCCGCCCACGGGATAGGCGGCGGTGTTGGAGCTGTAGAGGCGCTCGACTTCCTGCGCCGCTTCGTGCACCCGCATGATGGTGAACAAATTGTGGCCGATGACCCGCTGGATCAGCGCGTCGGCGGTCCTGTAAAGCTCCTGCGCGCCGCCACGCGCCGAAACCGCAGCGATGGCGGCCAGGTCTTCGGTCGTCAGATTCTGCCGGCCGGCCATTGGCGCTGCTTGCCTTTCACGTCGCCGCGCTTGCTCTGGCCGGTCGGGCCGGCTTGCGGCGCGGCCTGCCGGTCGAGGACGCGGCCATTGGCTTGGCCGGCGCGACAAAGCCGATGAGCGCATCCTTCACCGTGCCGATGTGATGGGCCAGCAGCTCCGCGGCGGTGCGGAACTGACGTTTGCGGCATAGCTCCACGATCTCCGCGTGTTCCTGCTCGGCGCGCTTCAGCCCGTCGGTGTGCAACAGTTGCAGCCGCGTGTATCGGTCGGACGCAGTCAGCAGCTTTTCAACGATCGAAAGCATCTGCGGCCGGCCGGCCCTGGCATATAGCTTGCAATGGAAGCTGGTGTTCAATTCGCCCCAGCGCCTGACGTTCTGGTTGCGCAACTCCGTGGAGTATTCATTGAGGATCGCCTCGATCTGCTCGAAATCCTCCGCCGTCAGCCTGGGGCCGGAGCGCTCGAGCAGCATCGGCTCAAGGATGCCGCGCAGTTCGAAGGTTTCCTCGATGTCGACGACCGACGCGCCGCGCACGACGGCGCCTTTGTGGGGTTCGATCCGCAGAAGTCCCTCGGCCTCGAGCTGCACAAGCGCCTCGCGGATCGGCGTGCGGCTGATGCCGAACTCGGCGGCGAGCAGATCCTGCCGCAAAGGCTCGCCGTCCTTCAGCTCGCCGTCGAAGATCTTCCGGCGAATCGCGTCCGCGGCGGAAGCGGCGATGGTGCGATGAGTGAACGGAACGACGGAGGTCTTGCCCGTTGATGTGCTCACGGTGTCGATCCAAAGTTCGGGGTTATCGGTCGCTGGCGAAGACTAGCATAGCAATCTGTCGATTGAATATTGTATAAAATCGGCAATCTTGCTAAAGTTTTGCGTTCGTTGCGTGGGGGCGCATGAGCACGCTGACGTATCTCGATAGGCGCAGCCTTGGGCGCTGGATGTTCAACGGCGCCGCCGGCGCGGTGCTCGGCTTCATCCTGCTGCCGATGATTTTCGTCACCTGGCTCGCCTTCTTCCGGCAGGAGATTCCCTCTTTTCCGCCCGACGGTTACAGCCTCAGATGGTTCGCGGCGATCGCCGGCAACACGAAGTTCATCGACGGCTTTGTGCTGAGCATGCAGGTGGCGGTAGGCGCGATGGTCATCGGGCTGTCGATCGGCGTGCCCGCAGCCCTGTGTCTGGCGCGCTTCCGTTTCCCGGCGAAAGAATCCTTGAGTAGCCTGCTGCTGCTGCCGCTGGTGGTTCCGGGGATCGTGCTCGGCACGTCGCTCTATGTGTTTCACGTCGAGGTGCAGATCGCCACCGAGCTTCCCGTGCTGGGATCGATCGCCGGGCTGGTCGCCGGCCATATCCTGATCGTCATACCGTGGTGCGTGCGGTTGGTGTCGGCGAGCTTGGCCGGTTTCGACCGTAGCATCGAGGAAGCGGCGCAGAACCTGGGCGCCAAGCCGCTCACGACATTCCGGCGCATCACGCTGCCCGCCATCCGGCCGGGCATCGTCGCGGCCGCGCTATTCGGTTTCGTGGTTTCGTTCGGCAATCTTGAAATGTCGCTGTTTCTGGTCGGCGCGGGCCGCACCACCCTACCGATCACCATCCTGCAATACCTGGAATGGAAGATCGATCCGACGATCGCCGCGGTGTCGGTGCTGCAGATCCTGTTGATCGGCTCGGCCATGGCCATCACCGATCGCTTCGTCAAACTGTCGCGGGTGGTCTAGGTACGATGGCGCGGCTAGACATAACCCGCCTGTCCAAGCATTTCGGGCCCACCGTCGCGGTGCGCGAGGTATCGCTGAGCGTCGGCGACGGTGAATTCGTCGTGCTGCTGGGGCCTAGCGGCTGCGGCAAGACCACGACTCTGCGCATGATCGCGGGATTCGTGACGCCCACGGGCGGTACGGTGCATCTCGGCGGCGCTGACGTCACGACCCTGCCGCCGTGGAAGCGTAATGCCGGCATGGTGTTCCAGAGCTATGCGCTGTTCCCGCATCTGACGGTGGCCGAAAACGTCGCGTTTGGGCTGGAGATGCGGAAAATATCTCCGGCCGACACGGCAAGCCGCGTGATCGAGGCGCTGCGGATGGTCCGGCTCGCCGGGCTCGCCGGCCGCCTGCCGCGGCAGCTCTCCGGCGGCCAGCAGCAACGCGTGGCGCTGGCCCGCGCGCTGGTCATCCGGCCCGACGTTCTGCTTCTCGACGAACCGCTTTCGAATTTGGACGCCAAGCTGCGCGAGGCGGTGCGGGTGGAAATCCGCGAGCTGCAGCGTCAACTAGGCATCACCACGGTGATGGTCACGCACGACCAGGAAGAGGCGCTGATCATGGCCGACCGGCTGGTGGTCATGTCGGAAGGCGAGGTGCGCCAGGTCGGCACGCAGCGCGATCTATATGAGCACCCCGCTGACCGCTTCGTCGCCGGCTTCGTCGGCCGCAGCAATATCCTGCCCGGCAAGGTGGTCGGTCCCCGATCGTTCGAAACCGCGGGCGGGCTCAAGATTTCCTGCGCGGGCGGCGCCGCCGGGCCCGGCGTCATCGCCGTCAGGCCCGAGCGCGTGGCGCTGGGCGCGGCCGCCGCGGGGCTGGACAACCGGCTGCCGGGCACCGTGGAGTTCGTGTCGTACCTCGGCGCGTCGATCGACGTGCATGTGCGCGTTTCGCCCGCCGACCGGGGCGTGGTT
>JAHFPH010000018.1:0-31823 GCA_023266845.1 Rhodospirillaceae bacterium | reverse complement strand
GACAAGATCGACGTGGGCTGGCCGGCGGAAGCCGGCGTGGTTTTCGCGGGCGACAACGCCGCGGCCAAGTCCTGAGCGGGTTCGTCAGTCTTTAACAGGGGGCAATGGGCAAGGAGGAGAGAAACCGATGACCAAGATCATGCGACCGTATATCAGCCGCCGCGGCGCGCTTAAAGGCGCCGCGGCTCTCGCCGGCGCCGGCGCGCTTAGCGCGATGACGCCGGCCTGGGCGCAGGCGAACAAGAAGGCGGTGCTTGGAACCTGGGGCGGCGACTACTCGCAGCTCCTCACCAAGAACATCTCAAAGCCTCTGCTGGCGCCAGCGGGCTGGGAAATCGTCAACGACGATCTCGGCAGCCAGCAGCGCAGGACCAAGGTCATGGCCGAGAAGCGCCTGCCCAAGGGCACGTCGGACATCCAGGCGCTGGCCGCCACCGACATCGGCGAGATGATCGAGGGGGATCTGCTCGACAAGCTCGACCTGTCCAGGATTCCCAACTCGAAGAACGTGCTGAAGACTTTCAGCATCGCCGATTCGCCGTATTTCTCGCCGCACATTTATAGCGGCAAGGTCGTGCTCTACAATCCGAAGTTGATCAAGGATGTGCCGAAGGGCATCGCCGACCTATGGGACCCGAAGAACCAGGGCAAGGTGGGCGTGGTGGACATCCAGTTCAACTACACCACCATGGCGGCGGCGCTTATGGCCGGCGGCAAAACCGGCGATTTCGAGAAGGCCAAGAAGGCTTTGCTGGACCTGAAGAAGCTGAAACCGGTGATCTATCCGACCAACGAGGCGCTGGCGCAGGGCCTCAAGACCGAGGAGGTCGGGCTGGCGATCATGTGGAAGGCGCGCGCGGTGCAGTGGCAGAACGCCGGCATCAACGTGCAGACCATCGCGCCGAAGGAAGGCATCATCACCTATGTCTCGGGTTTCACCATCCCGAAGAACGCGCCGAACAAGGAAGGCGCCTACGCGTTTCTGAACGCCGCTCTTGAACCCTCGGCGCAGGAGGCGTTTGCGGTCGACATGGGTTACAACCCGGTCGTGCGCAACGCCAAGGTGCCCGAGGACTTGAGAAAGCGCATCGGCTTCACCGAGGACGAGGCGGCGCTGCTGGTGAACCCGGACCTGGACTTCCTGCTCAAGCAGGGTTCGGAGCTGCGCGACTTCTGGGACCGGCAGTTCAAGGCCTAGAGCCGGCAACCGATCGCCGGAGCGGGCATGACGGCAACCGTCACGGCCGACACGTTGCAGTCGCTCGCCGCGCAGGAAAGGCGTGGCGGGCGGCTGTCGACCGCGGGCCTGTTGATCGGGCCCGCGACGATTTTCGTGACGATCGGCCTTTTGTTGCCGATCCTCATCCTGTTCCGCTACAGCCTGAACGATTTTAAGCCCGGCATCCTGATGGTCGACGCGCTGACGATCAAGCAGTATGCGCTGTTCTTCACCGACCCGTATTTCCTCGCCGCGTTCTACCGCACGCTGCGCGTGGCGGTGACGGTCACTGTTCTGTGCACGATCCTGGCCTTTCCGCTGGCCTACAAGCTCGCGCGCACCCAAAGCCGCTACAAGAACTTCTTGATCATGCTGATTGTGCTGCCGCTGTTCGTGGGCAATGCCGTGCGCGCCGCCGGGTGGATGACGCTGTTCGGCAACAAGGGGTTCCTCAATTTCAGCCTGCAATGGCTGGGCTTGATCGACGCGCCGCTGCGCATCATGTTCACCGAAACCGCGGTGATTATCGGCATTCTGGCCGTGAACCTTCCCTATGTGGTGCTGACCCTGCAAAGCGTGATCGAAAGCGTCGATCGCGCGGTCGAGGAGGCGGCGTTCAGCCTGGGCGCGGGTCCCTGGACCATGTTCCGGCGCGTGCTGTTCCCGCTGGCCCTGCCGGGTTTCGCCGCCGGCGCGATTTTCTGCTTCATTCTGACGATGAACGCCTATGCCACGCCCGTACTGCTGGGCGGGCCGCAATTCGTGATGATGGGACCCCTGGTCTATATCCAGTTCGCGATCAAGAGCAATTGGCCGCTCGGCGGGGCTGTCGCGTACATCCTGATGACAGCGACCCTGATCCTGACCGCCGTGGCCAACGTCATGGTGCAACGCCGCTATCGCAGTTGACGACCGGCGCATCGAGATAATTAAAGGGGGACAGTCCATCGTGGTCAGTACCGCTCACCAGATTCAAGTCAGCCTGCTCGGTTCGCTCGATTGGCGCTGCATCGGCCCGCATCGCGGCGGGCGCGTGGTCGCCGTCGCCGGCTGCCCCGCCGATCCGATGACCTTTTATTTCGGCGCCTGCGCAGGCGGGGTGTGGAAGACCACCGATGGAGGGTTGACCTGGTTGTGCACGACCGACGGGTTCTTCAAAACCTCGGCGGTTGGCGCGATCGCGGTGGCACCCTCCGACCCGAACGTCATTTATGTCGGCACCGGCGAGGCCTGCATCCGCAACGACGTGTCGCATGGCGACGGCGTTTATAAATCCACCGATGCGGGCAAGACCTGGATGAATTTGGGCCTTGGCGACACGCGCCATATCGGGCGCATCGTCGTGCATCCGAAAGACCCGAACCTGGTTTACGTTGCCGCGCTCGGCCATGCCTGGGGAACCAGCAAGCAGCGCGGCATTTTTCGCTCTAGGGATGGCGGCAAGTCCTGGCAGCACGTCCTGTTCAAGAGCGAGCGGGCGGGTTCGCACGACATCGCGCTCGATCCGATCAATCCGCATATCCTCTATGCCCCGGTTTGGCAGGCGCAGCGCTATCCACATACGCTGATCAGCGGCGGCGAGGAATGCGGGTTGTGGCGCTCCACCGATGGCGGCGATACCTGGGCGGACATCACGCGCAGCCCCGGCCTGCCCAAGGGCATGCTCGGCAAGATCGGCGTCGCCGTGTCGCCCGAGCCGGTGGGCGGGCGCAGCTTGGGCCGCGTCTGGGCGCTGGTCGAGGCCGAGGACGGAGCGATATTCCGCTCGGATGACGGCGGCGCCAGCTGGGAGCGGGCGTCCGAGTTCTCGGGCCTGCGCACGCGTCCCTGGTACTACATGCACGTGACCGCCGACCCGTGCGACCCCGACACCGTCTATGTCCAGAACTACCGGCTGTGGAAATCGATCGACGCCGGCAAGACGTTTTTGCAAATTCCAACGGCGCATGGCGACGACCACGCGCTGTGGATCGACCGGAAGAACCCGCGGCGAATGATCGAGGGCAACGACGGCGGCGCCTGCGTTTCGTTCAACGGCGGCCAGTCCTGGTCGTCGATCTACAACCAGCCGACCGCGCAGCTCTACCACGTCGCCGCCGATGGCCGGTTTCCCTATCGCGTCTACGCCTCGCAGCAGGACAATACGGCGATCAGCATTCCCAGCGCCTCGCCGCTCGGCGCGATCACCGAGCGCGACTGGGTGAAGCCCGGCGGCGGCGAAAGCGGCTATATCGCGGTCAAGCCCGACGACAACGACCTGGTGGTGGCCTCGGGCCCGGTCGGCCGGCGCTTCACCAACGACATCATGTACCTGCACGACGACAAGACCGGGCAGGACTGGCAGAACACGGTTTGGCCCGAGCTTTGCGGCTGGGGCGTCGGCGCCGAGACGCTGAAGTACCGCTTCAACTGGACCTTTCCGATCCATTACAGCCGCCACGATCCCGACGTGCTGTGGGCCGCCTCGCAGCATCTTCACCGCTCGACCGACAACGGTGCGAGCTGGGAGGTGCTGAGCCCGGACCTGACGCGCAACGATCGCTCGAAACTCGGCCCCTCCGGCGGGCCGCTGACGCGCGATAACACGGGGGCCGAGGTCTATTGCACAATCTTTACCGTCGCCGAGTCGCCGCAGCGCCGGGATCTGCTGTGGTGCGGCACCGACGACGGGCTGGTGCATCGCTCCGAAAACGGCGGGCGCAAATGGACCAACATCACGCCGGACGGCAAGCACGGGAAGGTGATCGGCGGCAAGCGCGACGCGCTGCCGGATCGGGCGCTGATCAGCATTGTCGAAGCCTCGCCGCACGACGAGGACACGTTGTATGTCGTAGCTACCCGCTACAAGCACGACGACACGCGGCCCTATCTCTACAAGACCGCCGACAAGGGCAGGACGTGGCGCAAGATCGTCGCGGGCATTCCCGACGGCGAGTTCACGCGCACGGTCCGCGAGGATCCGAGCCGCAAAGGGCTGCTTTATTGCGGCACCGAGACAGGCATTTACGTGTCGTTCGACGACGGCGGCAACTGGCGGAAGCTGGGCGGGAACCTGCCCGTGGCGCCGATCTACGACCTGATCGTCAAGGGCGTGGAGATGGTGGTCGCCACGCATGGAAGGTCGATCTGGATTCTCGACGACCTGACGCCGTTGCACCAGATGCACGACATGCTGAGCCGCCGGAAAAAGGTCGCGGGCAGATCCACGGCGCATCTGTTCCAGCCGCGCGCCGCCGTGCGGATGCGAATCGCCGGCGGCTATGCCGGCGTGGCGGCCCAGGCAACCGCATCGCGCGGGCCGGCCTGGCCCGGCATGGTCAATTACGCACGGACCGGCACCAACGTGATGCGCGTGCTGCCGGTGCGCCAGCCAGACGGCAGCTACGAGACCATCTATCTCGACTCGGGCAAAAACCCGCCCAACGGCGTGGTCGTGCAGTACTACCTGCCCGAACCGCCGGTGGGCGACGTGACATTGGCCTTCCTCGATGCAAAGGGCAGGGAGCTACGCAGATTCAGCAGCTCGCGCGATCAGATTCCTGCGAAGCCCGGCGTCAACCGATTCCTATGGAATCGACGCCTGCCGGGCGTGCCGAACGTGCTGGCCAAGGATCTGGAGCCGTGGAACCGGGGCGACGGGCCGATGGTGGTGCCGGGCGAATACGCGGTGCAACTGGTCGCCGGCGGAACCAGCCAGACCCACAAGTTCGAGATATTGCCCGATCCGCGCATCGAGACCGGCGCCGACGACCTCGAAGCGCAGTTCGAGTTCCTGAAGGAAATCCTGGGCAAGCTCGGCACGGTCAACGCCACGATCAACGCCGTCGATGCGTTGCTCGGGCAGATCGACAGCTTCGATCGCCGGGCGAAGCCGGCCGCGTTGCGCAAGGCGTCGCAGACATTACGCAAGGAGCTGGCGGCGATCCGCGGCGCGCTGATCGACGTGAACTACAGCCAGGCCCAGCTTTGGGGCAGCGGCTTGCATGAAAAGTTCAACGCCCTGTTCGACACCGTCGACAGCGGCGATTTCGCGCCGGCGCGCCAAACCCGCGAGGTGTTCACCGTGCTGTCGGACCAGCTCGACCGGCTGACCGCGCGATGGCGCAAAGCCCGCGAGCAGACGGTGGTGGATCTCAATCGCGCCATTGCCAATGCCAAATTGCCGGTTATCGGATAGCAATCCCGCAAACGGAGGAGAGACGAGATGTTCACGCTGCTGAAGTCGCTGCATTCCAAGCAAGTGTATCTGAGCGAGCCGGTCAGCTTCATCGCCGCGCTGGCGATCGCCGAGCTGCTCTACAAGTTCCACAGCTTCCTGTTGGAAACCGGCGCGTTCCTGGCGACGTGGTTCGTGTTGGGCGCAATCATCCATACCGTCGCCGGCTGGGTGCTGCCCAAGGCCAGCGCGCAAGACCGAACCTGAACCGCCGCTCAATCCAGCCGAACATCGTGCCGGGGGCGGCCCCAATCGGCGGCGCGCGCCACGGCGCGCTCGATATCCTCTTCGAGCATGAACCCCTCGGCGGCTAGCTGCCGGGCGGCCTCGGCGACCGCGCGGGCGTAGACCGCCTTGTCGCGGTAGCGTTCCAGCACCGCCGGGCGCGGATCGCCAGTCTGCGCGCGCTCTTCGGCCGTATCGGGTAGCCGGACAGTGCTGCCGATGATCGGTCCCATCGCGCCCAGCCCGAAACCCGGCGCGCGCATGTTCCAGCCCAGATAGGTCGCAAGCGGCGCCCGAACCATCGGCGCGCGTACGCCGGCGATGTCGTTGCCGTCCGCGTCCACGGCCGGCACCAGCACCGCATAGCGTTTGCCCGGTACGGTTTGCGGCGGCTCTTTGGCGATCAGGCCCTTGTCGATATCGGGGCCGAAATCCAGCAGGTCGAGCTTGCTGGGGCCGCTTGGCAGCATCAGGCCGGGAATGGCGGGAAACTGCTGCTTCCATTCCTCGGCCGTCGCCAAGGATTTGTCGTCGCGGCGCGGGGCGCGGTTGGGCGGGGGCGGCGTACCGCCGCTGGCCCAGCGGTCCAGATGGTCCAGGGCGGCGCGGAACAGCATCGAGGTCCACACCACGTTGACGGGGTTCTGGCAGATGCCGCGGGTGGGCTGCTTGAGCTGCGGATCGGCGTAGTGCTGCGAGCTGGCCCAGACATACACGCGTACCGTGTCGGGCTGCGGCAGGTCGTTGCCGCGAGTGTCGGTCACCACCAACGAGCCGCGCCGCATCCAGTATTCGGTCGCGGTATCCGTGTGGATCACCAGCGGATCGGTTTGCGGCCGCTTCAAGATCGCGTCGGTCTTGCCCGTCAAATGATCGGTGGTGCTGGCATAGGAAAACGGGAAGCGGTCGACCGGCGTGAGGTGGTTTTCGTATTCCTGGCCGGGCAGGGGCATGATCGCCGCGAAACGCTGGTTCATCCACATCTTGCCGGCGCCGGCGACATGCGGCATCACGCCGTCGAACACGCGCCGGCCGTCCGCATCGGCATTGAACCCGTGATAGACAAAGTCGCGGATGCAGCGCCCGGTCTGCGACCGGCCCCAGGCGTAGGCCTTCTCGACGCCCGCGGATTTTGCGCGTAATGGATTGGGCTGGCCTGCGGCGTCGGTTTCAGCGTATTTCAGGAAGCCGACGAAGTCGCGCACCGCGACATGCCCCAGGCCCAGCACGATCGGGTCGCGCGCGGTATAGACCAACTCGTAGATCCAGCCCGGCTCGAACCCGGCCTCGACATATAGATGGACATCCGAGGGGATGATCGCGCGCTCGCGCCCGCCGCCATCGACCGTCGTGCCATGCTCAAGGCGCGCGAACTGCCATGCTCCATCCGCGATTTTCTCGCGTGGGCTTTCGGCATAGCGTCGCCGCGTCAGGATTGCCTTGCCTGTGCCCAGCGACACGGTGGGATAGCTCTTGGCCGCGGCTTGGGCGCTGAGCGGCAAGCAGAACACGCCCGGCTCGACCGCGATATACTCCACGCGCACGACGCCGGTGATCGGTTTGCCCTTGTCGGTCGCCACCGGCAGGTCGATCAAAAGCCTTCCTTCGCCGGGCTGTAGATCGCCCTGCCAGCCGAGCCACGCCACGGTATAGCCGCGGCGCATGAAGAAGCCGTTGCCGGCATGGTCCAGCGTGGATGGGTAGTTGGAGCCGACGGCGTCGTTGAAGAACTGCAGGCAGCGCTTGTTGCCGCGGTTTCCGTAGTCGAAGAAAAGCCGCCGGTTGCCGCGTGACAGGTCGGCCGGCTTCAGCATCGCGAAATCCGCGGCGAAATGGACCATGCCATCCGGCCCGACCGGGGCGTGCTGGATATCCACGACCGCGCGCTGCCCGGCGGACCTGGGATCGACCGCGAATTCGACGCGGCCCGTCAGGTACTCATAGGGTCCGGTCTGGCTGAACGAATGCCCGTTCGCGAACGGCGCGCGATGCGCGATGGAACACTTGATCGAGCCCGTCATGGAGTTTTCCCAATCGGATAGCGGTTTCCAGGAATGCCGCGAAAAGGATACCGTGCCACCGGCCGTACCCTCCCACGCTTAGCGCGCAGGGAGGTGCGACGCCCGGTGCATGTCGATTGGATATTGTATAAAATCTCGGCATCCGTTACCAATCGACTTTATTCGACCGGCAAGGTTGGGGGCGGACATGGCACAGGCGGGTTTTTGGAACGGCGTGTTTCCGGCGGTAACGACGAAATTCACGCCGGACGACCGGCTGGACATCGCCGAGATGGAGCGCTGTTTCGGCTTGCAGGTCGCGGCCGGCGTGAACGGGCTGATCGTCTGCGGCTCGCTCGGCGAAACCTCGACACTCGAAACCGACGAAAAAATCGAGGTGCTGAAAACCGCCATCCGGGTGGCCAAGGGCCGCATCCCGGTTCTGCTGACCGTCGTCGCCGGCTCGACGCGCAACGCGCAGGCCCTGGCTCAGGCGGGCGCTAGCGCTGGCGCCGCGGGGCTGATGGTGCTGCCGGGCGTTCCCTACAAATCCGATCCGCGTGAGACGCTGGCGCATTATCGCGCGGTGGCGCGGGCGGGCGGTTTGCCGGTCATGATCTACAACAATCCCATGAGCTATGGCGTCGACATCACGCCGGCGATGCTGGCCGAGTTGGCGGACGAAAAACTGTTCGTTGCGATCAAGGAATCGTCCGACGACGTGCGCCGCGTGACGAAGATTTTCAACACGGCAGGCGACCGGTTCCACATTTTCACGGGCGTTGACAATCTGGCGCTGGAAAGCGCGGCCATGGGCGCGCATGGCTGGGTGGCGGGTCTGGTCTGCGCCTTCCCGGCCGAAACGGTGGCGGTGTGGCGGCTTGCCCGCGCCGGCCGCATGGTCGAGGCGCTGGCGATCTATCGCTGGTTCCAGCCGCTGCTCGATCTCGATGTATCCACGAAGCTGGTGCAGAACATCAAGCTGGTCGAGGCGCTGGCGATCGGCTCCAACGACCGCTGCCGCGCGCCGCGGCTGGCGTTGGCGGGCGAGGAACGCGCCCGGGTCGAGGCTATCGTCGCCAAGGCGCTGGCAAATCGCCCCGCGCTACCGGCGGCACCGCGCGTCAAGTCGGCGTAGCCAAGCCGCGCCTTCCTGAACGCGGCGGCGTGCCGGATTCAATCCAACACCCGGTCCAAGATCCAGTTCACCGTCTGGTGGACCAAGGCTTCCTTGGTCGAATAGCGCCCCGGGCGGCTGAGCGGCGAGTTCAATCCCTTGTGCTGTAGCGTGCAGATCTCGTTGTCCTCGGCCTGGGTCATATCCAGGCGCCGGAAATAGCGTTTCAGAATTTCGTCGCGGCCGGGTGTCGCCAGCGATTCGCGCGGAAACAGGGCGCCTTGCTCCAGCCTGATGCGGTCCGCCGCCACCGGATTCACGTGGATGTACCATGCGCCGTCGATGGTGCAGGCGATGTAGAGGTTGGGAAAAATCAGCGGCGCGGTGGTGCCGGCTTTCTTCTTGTCCAGGGTCTTGATCATCGGAAATCCGGCATCGTCGCCGAACAGCATGGCGCTGGCGGGATAACCCATGAAGGTGCTGATCATGTTGCCGTTCGTCTTCTGCACCTCGCGCCAGTATTTCTTGACCGGCGCGAACTTGCTGATCGAATCGCGGTGCACGCTGGTCACGTGCAGCGGGTCCTTCAGGTTCTCGGCGTAGAATTTCCAGTTGCAGTTCACGTCGAATTCAAGCCGCCGGCCAAGCGTCATGTTTTCGCAATCGTAGTCCTTCAGCAGCTGGGGCAGGTTGCCCAGATACTCGATAAGGCCCGGCGCCGTGGGATCCATGTTCACGAACATGAACCCGCCCCAGCTTTCCAGCCGCACTTGGGTCAGCCCGTAATCCTTCATGTTGAAGCCGGCGGATTCGCCCATCTCCGTGGGCGCCGCGATCAGGTCGCCGGATGACGAATAGGTCCAGGAATGGTACGGGCAAACGAACGCGCGCGTGTTGCCCTCGCCTTTGGCCACGGTGCACCCCCGATGGCGGCAGGTATTGGCGAAGGCGCGCGGCTTGCCGTCCGCGCCCCGCGCGATTAGCAGCGGTACCGTGGCGATGTCGGTCGTGAAATAGTCGCCTGGCTTGGAGATGCGTTCCGCGCGGCCGGCGAAGTTCCACACCTTGGCGAACAGCCGCTCGATCTCGCGCTGAAAGAAGCGTGGCGAGGTATAGCACCACGGCGGCAGGTTGAATGCCTCGCCGACCGGGCGGCGGACATCGGCGTAGTGAACGGACGAAAACAAATCCTCGGGCTCGCGCATTGCAGCTTTCCTTCGTGTGCGTCGCGGCCGGATTAGCTCGCGGTTCGGCCCGGTTCTGGCGGATTGGGATCGACCGGGTGCCGGGCCAGTGCCGTGGCGCTCACGTCCATATAGGGCCAAACCGGCAGGCTCGAGATGATCGCATGCATTTCCGTCGCGTCCTTGGCGCGCCACAGCCCCCAGTTTTCGCGCCGTCCGACCACGCGCCACATGCGCACCAGATGACCCTTCTTGGCCAATTCCGCGGCATGCGCGCGCTCCTCGTGCGAGATTTTTTCCTTGACCGCCGCGTCCATACCGGCGGGCCAGTTTATCTTGATATTGATCAGGAACTCCACACCGCCTCCTTCGCGCCTGTTTTTGCGCTTTGCAAATCTGCCAGCACCGCCTGGCTGGTGTTGCGGCCGGGAACACCGCTGACATAACCCCCGGGCCAAGTGCCCGCGCCGGTCAGATAAAAGCCGCCGAGCGGCGTGCGATAGGCGCTGCAGGCCGCGTGCGGCCGCGCGCCGAACAATTGCCAGGCCAGCATGTCGCCATGCGTGATATTGGCCTCGACCAGCCCCAACTCGGCCTCGATTTCGACCGGGCTCATCAGTCGCTGCGCGACGATCCGTTGCGGCAGGTCGGGCATATAACGCGCCAGCACGTCGATACAGCGCCGGCCGAACCGGTCGCGTTCCGTCGCCCAATCGCCCGACTTCAGGCGATAGGGCGCATGCCAGATGTTCACGCTGAGCAGATGCTTGCCCGCCGGCGCGAGCTGCGGCGAGGTCACGGTCGGAATCAGCCCCCACATGATCGGCCTTCGCGACGGCATGCCGGCCTCAGCGTCGGCCACCGATTCGTCGATCCAGTCCATCGACTCGGCAATGCGGAACTGCGTGCCGGCGATTTCCTGCTGTGTCACACCGGGCGGCAGGTCGGTGCAACGCGGCAACCCGTCCAGTGCCAGCGCCATCTTGAACGCCGAGCCGGGCGTCGGTGTGCCCGCGACCGCGCGGCGCAGATCGGCGCCGACCGCCGCGTCGTCCAGCAGCCTGCCGAACGCGACGTGCGGCGGCACCGAGCAGACCACTAGCGGCGCCGCGAACTCATCGCCGCTCTCGGTCGCCGCGCCCGCGACCGCGCCGTTTTCATGCAAGATGCGCGTCACGCGCGTTCCGGTCTTCAAGACCGCGCCATGCGCGCGGCAGCTCGCGGCGATGGCGTCGACGATGGCGCCCATGCCGCCGATCGGCAGCCCAGTCGAGCCGCGCAGGGCCACGCGCCGCGGGTCGTCGGCGCCGCCTGGAGGCGAGGAGGCCAGCGACAGGGGCCGCAGCATCAAGCCCGCGCCGGTGCCGGGATCGGACAGTTTGGCCCGATTGACGGCAAGCCCCACCATGCCCAGCAGAGTCTTCGCGCGCTCGGACCGCAGGCTTGCATTCAACAAATCGCGCAAAGGCCCGCGGAACACGCGACCGAACAGACCGCGCTGCGAGGGATTCAGCCGGCGCTCGATTTCTTCCAGGCTGGGCGCCGGAGCGAACACCGATACACCCATGTCGCGCGCCAGCCCTTCGAGCGAGACAAGCAGGGCGTAGTAGCGCCCAGCCTCGCCTGGGGCGAAGGCTTCCAGCTGCGCGTCGACCCGCGCACGGTCGCGCCAGCCGACAAAGGCGCGATCGGGAAAATGATGCACCACCGTCGCCTCCGGCCGTGCGAAGCGCAGTCCGAAACCCGCCAGGCCCAGCTCCTCGACCACGCGCGGCTCGAGCGAGCCCGGAGAGTTGCTGAAAGTGGCGGTATAGCCCGGCAGGAATTCAAACGCGCCGCAAGGCCCGCCCAACCGGTCGCGCGCCTCCAGCACCGCGACCTTCAAGCCCGCTTTGCCGAGATACGCCGCCGCGACTAGGCCGTTATGCCCGCCGCCGACGACGATCGTGTCGAAGCGGTTGGTCGGCCTTGGTCGGAGCTGGGCCATCCTTCGTGCGCCTTAGTTCCGCGGTCCGAAGGAGTCGCCGAACAGGCGCAGCCAATTGCCGCCCGTGATCCTCGCCATCTCCTGGTCCTTGAAACCGCGCTTTTTCAGGCAGGCGAGGACTTTGGGGAAATCGACCGGCGACTTGAACCAGTCGGGCCATAACGTGAACTTGTTGGCGATAGGCACCGGGCTTTCGCGCGCCCAGCGCCCGGTCCGCCACCACACGATCTCACTGTCGGGCCAGCCGTCGTAATAATCCGTGCCGAATCCGACATGGTCCACGCCGATCTTGTCGACCGTCCAGGCCACCATGTCGCAGAACATATCCAATGTCGCGTTGGAGCCGCCTTTGCTGATGCGTGGATACATGCTGAGACCGATAACGCCGCCGTTCTCGGCCAGCGCCTTCAGCAATGCGGTCGATTTGTTGCGACGCTTCAGCTCGATCTCCAGGCCGACGAATTCCTGCGGATTGGCGTGGGTGATCGCCACGGGGCGCGAGGAATGCTCGATGGTGTCGAAGCAGGTGCGCTCGCTGCAATGCGACAGGTCCACCAGCATGCCGACATCGTTCATCTCCTTCACGATGCCGCGCCCGAAATGCTTGCTGAGGCCGGTATCGTTGTCTTCCCAGCAGCCCGAGGCGATGTGGTTCTGGATGTTGTAGGTGAGTTGCGCAATGCGCACGCCCAGCTTGTGGAAGATGCGTACCAGGTCGATATCGTCCTCGAACGGCGAGGTGTTCTGGAAGCCGAACACGATCGCCGTGCGGCCCGACGCGCCGATGCGCCGGATGTCGTCGGCCGTCACCGCAAGCTCGATAAGGTCCTTGTTGGCGGCGAACAGGCGGTTCCATTCGCCGATGACCGACAGGGTCTCGCGCGCGGTTTCCCAGATCGCCAGCGTGACATGTACGCAGCCGATGCCGCCTTTGCGCCATTCCTCGAACCGCGCACGCTCGGGCTTCGACGCCTGCAACGCGTCGATCAGAAGGGCTCCTCGTGCGCCGCCGTCGATTGTCGCCGTCATGGTCTTTCTCCTACCGGTATTGCTGTTGCCGTCAGCGCGGTTTGCACCTCGTCGCTTGCCCAACGATGGCAGGCGACAAGGTGGTCGTCATCCGTGCGTTCAAGCCGCGGTGTTTCGGTTTTGCATCGCTCTACCGCGAAGCGGCAGGAGCGGTGAAAACGGCAACCCGGCGGCGGATCGGCCGGATCCGGCGGCTCGCCGCGCGGTTCGACGCGCACGCGGCCGCGTTCGATCTTGGGATCGGCCACCGGAACCGCCGAGAGCAGCGCGTGGGTGTAGGGATGACGGGGCGCGGTAAACAGGCGGTTGCGCGGCGCCGTCTCCATCACCTTGCCGCCATACATCACCGCGATGCGATGCGAGATGTGGCGCACGACGCTGAGGTCGTGCGAGATGAACAGATAGGTCAGGCCGCGCTCGCGCTGCAGCTCCATCAGCAGATTGACGATCTGACCCTGGATGCTGACATCCAGCGCCGATACCACCTCGTCGCAAACGATGAAGCGCGGCTCGATCGCCAGCGCCCGGGCGATGGCGATGCGCTGGCGCTGGCCGCCCGACAGCTCGTGCGGATGCTTGAGCGCGATCTCGGACCGCAGGCCCACGCTGTCCAAGAGCGCGTTCACCCGCGCCGCCACGCCGGTTTCCCGCGCAAGCCCGTGCACCGACAGCACCTCGCCGAGGGCCGCCCCTACGGTCATGCGGGGATTCAGGCTGCCATAAGGATCCTGGAACACCATCTGGCCCAGGCGCGGCAACACGCCGGGGTCGTTTTTAATTTCCGCGAAATCTCGGCCGAAATATCGGATGCGCCCGTCAGCCATCGGCGCCAAGCCCAGCAGCGCGCGGCCGGTCGTGGTCTTGCCGCTGCCGCTTTCGCCCACCAACCCCAGCGTCTCACCGCGGGGGATCGACAACGAAACGCCATCCACGGCACGAACCGTCCCGGTAACGCGCCGCAGCACGCCCGTGCGCACCGGAAAGCGCACGCTTAAATCCTCGACCGCGATTTCGCCGGTCCCAGCGATAACCGGGCCGGCATGCGTGTTGCTCTCCGTTCCGTTCACCGCCGCCGCTTTGCTTTCCGCGAATTCTCCGGCCAGCCAGCACGCGGCTAGGCGGTCGCCGCCCGCGGGCGACAGCGGCGGCAGCTCTTCGGCGCAGCGCGCGATACGATGGACGCAGCGCGGATGGAACGCGCAACCCGGGGGAGGCTGGGCCGGATCGGGCGGCAGGCCGGGGATCGGCCGCAGCGCGCGCTCCGCCGGGCGGTCCAGCCGCGGCTTGGCCGCGAGCAGCGCGCTTGTATAGGGATGCACCGGATGGCCGAACACCGCGCCGGCCGACGCCGTCTCGACGATGCGCCCGGCGTACATGATCGCCACGCGGTCGGCGACGCCCGCCACGACGCCCAGGTCGTGCGAGATCAACACCAGCGCCATGTTCAGTTCGCGCCGCAGATCGTCGATCAGCCGCAGGATTTGCGCCTGGATGGTAACGTCGAGCGCCGTGGTCGGTTCGTCGGCGATCAGCAGCTTCGGCCGGCAGCTGATCGCCATGGCGATCAGCACGCGCTGGCGCATGCCGCCCGAGAGCTGATGAGGATAGCTCGACAGCCGCGCCTTGGCGCCGGGAATGCCGACATGATCCAGCAGCTCGGCTGAGCGCGCCAGCGCCGCCGCTTCTTCCATGCCCTCGTTGAAAATCAGCGGCTCGGCAATTTGCGCGCCCACGGTCATCGCGGGATTGAGAGCCGACAGCGCATCCTGCGACACGAAGGCGATGCCGCGGCCGCGCACATGCCGCATCTCGCCCGCCGGCAGGGTTAGCAGCTCGCACCCGTCCAAGCGCACGCTGCCCGCGGTGACCGTGCCGCCGCGCGGCAGAAGCCGCAGCACCGCCAGCATCGTCTGGGTCTTGCCGCTGCCCGACTCGCCGACCACGCCTAGGGCTTCGCCCGCGCCTAAACTGAACGACACATCGCGCACCACATGCGTTTGGCGCGCCGGCCCGCCATAGGCGACGGACAGACCGCGCACGTCGAGCAGGGGTTTTCGCCCGGGTGCCATGGTCATTGCAGCTCGATCTTCGGGTTGACATAGGCGTAAAGCGCGTCGACCAGGAAATTCACCAACACGAACATCAGCGCGAGCAGCAGGATGCCGCCCTGGATGAACGGAATATCGCGCGCCGAAATGCCCTGATACATCGCCAGGCCGATGCCGGGCCACGAGAACACGGTTTCGGTCAGCACCGCGCCCGACAAAAGGAACCCGGCCTGCAAGCCGATCACCGTGATCACCGGCGGCATGGCGTTCGGCAAGGTGTGGCGCAGGATCACGCGCGCCTCGCTCAAGCCTCGGCTGCGCGCAGTGCGGACGAAATCGCTGTTGATGACGTCGAGCAACGCCGAGCGCGTCATGCGCGCGATCACCGCCAGCGACCAGGCGGCCAGCGTTAGCGTCGGCAGCACCATGTGCGCGGCAAGGTCGCCCAATCCTCCGCCGCCGACCGCCGAGTCCATGCCGCTGACCGGCAGCCAGCGCAATTCGAGCCCGAACACCAGGATCAGGATCAACCCCAGCCAGAACGGCGGCATGGAATTGAGGAACAGCACCGCCGTGGTCAACCCGTAGTCGCGGAATGAATCGGGTTTCAGCGCCACAAAGGTGCCGATGGCGATGCCGACGGCCGACGCGAGGATGATCGCCGAGACCGCCAGCAACGCTGTATTCGCCAGGCGCGAAGCCAGCACGGTGGCGACGGGCTGCGCGAACACCAGGGACTGACCCAGATCGCCGCTGAGGAGATGCGACATATACGTGGCGTATTGCACCAGCAGCGAACGGTCGAGTCCCAGGGCCGCGCGCAATTGCTGGCGCGATTCTTCCGTGGCGGCGGGGCCAAGCAGCACATCGGCCAGATCGCCCGGCAGGATCTGCGTCAGCAAAAACGTGACCAGGGTCACGCCTAGGATCACCGGCACCGTCTGAAACAGGCGGCGGACGACAAAGGACATCATGGTTGGTCCCGCTTCATGCGCGGGTCGAGCAGGTCGCGCGCGCCGTCGCCCAGAAGGTTGAAGCCGATCGCCAGCAGCATGATCGCAAGGCCCGGGATGGTGGCGACATGCGCCGCGATCGCGAGCGCCGTGCGGCCGGTGCTGAGCATCTGACCCCAGTCCGGCGTCGGTGGCTGCGGCCCGAGGCCAAGGAAGCTGAGGCTCGCCGCCAGGATCACGTTGCGCCCGGTCTGCAGCGTGGCATAGACCACGATTGGGCCCAGCACGTTCGGGAGTATGTGAACCATCGCCACGCGCCAATGGCTGTATCCCAACGCACGCGCCGCCTCGACATACTGCTCTTCCTTCGCCGCCAGCACGCTGCCGCGCACCACGCGCCCGAAGGCGGGAATCGTCACCACCACCATGGCGATGATCATCGAGCCCAGGCCCGGCCCCAGCGCGGCGCCGATGCCCAGCGCCAGAAGAATGCCCGGGAAGGCGAACATTACGTCGAACACGCGCATGACGACGCTGTCCCACGCGCCACCGGCATAGCCGACGGCGAGTCCGATCAGTCCGCCCACCGCCAACGCGATCAGCGTCGGCACGACGGCCACCAGCAGCGCCAGCCGCGCGCCGAACAGCAGGCGGCTCGCTATGTCGCGGCCCAGCTCGTCGGTGCCCAGCAGATGGCCCGGCGTGAACGGGCGCAGATGCCGTACCGACGGATTTGCCAGCAGCGGATCGTGCGGCGCGAGCGCGTCCGCGAACAAGGCGGCGGCAAGGATGCCGGCGAGCAAAAGAATCCCCGCCACAAACGCCGTATTGGAGGAAAGCCGCTGCATCCAAACGCCGCGCTGGGGGTCGGTGCAGTCAGGCGACGGTGAAAAGACGCCCGAGATTGGGGATGACATCGCGCAGACCCAGAAAGCGTAGCGCGCGCCACAACGAGGCCTGGTTGCTGGACACCACCGGCACGCCGGTATCCATCTCCAGGTAGTGCAGCACCTCGAAGGTGCGATAGGCGCCGCATGAGATCAAAATGGCGTCGACATCGCCCGCGGCCTTGTGCACCGCGCGGCCCAGACGGTACGAGCTGTCGGGTTCTTCGACGCTCGCCCCGTACGGATCGTCGATTTGCAAGCCGCGCATCGCTTTGACCTGGAATCCCATGGCCTCCAGATACGCGGTCATCGCGCAGTTTACTTCGTCGGTATAGATGGTGCCGACGGCGATACGCTTGGCGTTGAGCGCCTTCAGCGCGTCGGTCATCGCGCCCATCATGGTGATGGCGGGAATGCCCGTGGCCTGGGTGATTTGGCCGGTGATGCGGGCGTCCTCGCCTACGCCCTTGAGGAAGATGCCGGGCGCGCCGCATTGCACGATCAGGTCGACCTTGGCGCTAGCGAGTTGCTGCGCGGCCTCTACGACCTGCGACATCATCACTTCCAGGCCTTTTGAGTCCACCTTGGGCACGAAGGTGCGCGCGTCGGCGAAATGCACGCCAACCGGCGCGACGCTGCGCCATTCTTCCGCGCCCTCGATCGCGCTGGCCGGCCGGATCTGGCCGATCTTGGCTCGCCATCCCAGCATCATGACGGTGCGTCTCCCGTTCCTTGCATCGATCGGGCGCGGTCAGCGCATCCCGATCGCGGTGTAATCGAAATAAACCGACGGTGCAGGCACCACGCCGCCCACGCGCGGGCCCAGGATGCGTGGCAGGCGGTCCTGATAAAGGAACAGCCACGGCGCGTCGTCGGCGATCGTCTTCGCCGCCTCGCGGTACAGCTCGCGGCGCTTCTTGTCGTCGTTCTCGCCGCGCGCGCCGTTGAACAGCGTGTCGACCTTTTCGTTCTTGTAATAGCCGCGATTGACGCCGCGCGGCGGTTGCTGGTCGCCGCTGAACATACGCTCGAACCAGTATTCGGCGTTGGTGCCGGTGGTCCAGCCGTTGTACGAGCCGTGCACATCCTTGTAGCCACCGGACTCGGCCGCGATCATGGTGGTGAAATCCAGGAACTGCGGCTCGACATTGATGCCGACGGCCTTCAGATCCTGCTGGATCAGCGCGAAGATCTGCCGCGCCATGGCGTTGCCGGGGCCGCTGATCGGCACCATGAGCTTCAGCGTCGCGGGCATCGCCACGCCCGAGGCCGCAATCAACTCCTTGGCTTTTTGTGGATTGTAGGAATAGGGCGCGGCCAGGCCCTTTTCGTAGATTTCGTTGCCGCGCGGTACCGCGCCGTACATCGGTGTCATCTGGCCGTTGACCAGCGTGGAGATCGCGTCGCGGTTGATGGCGTAGTTCAGCGCGCGGCGGAAATCCACGTTGTCGGTCGGCGCCAGTTTCAGGTTGTAACGCACGAAATACAGGTTGGCTGGTTCGGGATACTGTACCACCACGCCTTTCTGGTCCTTCAACTGCTCGACCTGCTGCGCGCCGGCGCTGGGGATCATGTCCACCTGGCCGGTTTGCAGCGCCGTCGCCGCGGTGGTGGGGTCGTAAAGCGGGCGAAAGACGATGCGGTCGAGCTTGGGCTTGCCGCCCCAGAATTTAGGGTTGCGCACCACCTCGACCTGCTGGCCCGCCTCGAGCTTGTCGACCATGTAGGGGCCGGTGCCCACGGGATGCAACGCCAGTTCGTCGCCCTTCCACTCGTCCAGCGCTTTGGGGCTTGCGATCGACATGCGTTGATCGGTCAACAGGCGCATCAGCCCGGCGAAGGGCTGCTTCAACTGGATCACGAAGCTGCGCGCGTCGGGCGCCGACGTGGATCCGATCCAGGTGGTGATCAGCGCGAGCGCGCGCGCCGCGCGCTCGTCGTAGACCGGCGAGGTTTTGTCCATCAGCCGGTCGAAATTCTTCTTCACCGCCGCCGCGTCGACTGCCGTTCCATCATGGAACGTCATGCCGCCGCGAATGGCGAAGGTATAGGTCTTGCCATCGGGCGAAACCTTCCAGGATTCAGCTAGCGCGGGCTTGATTTCAGGCGCGCTGCTGGTCTCCTTGGACATGTCCTCGCGCACCAGCGGATCGAAGACGGCGTCGACGATGCGCAGACCGGTCGTGCCGGTCATGCGATGCGGATCGAGCGGCGGCGTGGTCGCTTCCGAGACGATGACGATGACCGCGCTTTTGCCGAGCGCGCCGGTGTCGGCGGCCTGCCGGTAGACCGCGAAGGCGATGACGGCCGCCACCACGACAAGCCCCGCAATCAATGCCTGCCGGCCGCGCCGCGTGCGAGCGAACATCGGCTGCCTCCCCACTTGCCGAAAGACGGTTCTTGGGCCAATCGGACCGGCCGCTTTGAGTTCCTCGTCCGGTCCAACCGGCCAGATTGGCCATATTAAGGGTAGTAAGGGTGATGACCATTCTTCCGGCTTGCAAACATAATTCCATTGAGATTAATAAGAAAGACTTATAAGACACCTGGGCCGCCCGCCTTGAGGTTTTGCGGCGGCGGCCATTTCAGCGAGACGGGAGCCAAAGTGTCGACGAACATCACCGTGAAGCATCTGCGCGCCTTCATCAGCGTCGCGCGCCTCAATAGCTTCACTCGCGCCGCTGAAGAGCTTTCGCTGTCGCAGCCCGCGCTGACCATGACGATCCAGCAATTGGAAGACATGGTGGGCGCGAGCCTGTTCGACCGCACGACGCGCCGGGTGATCCCGACACCCGAGGGAAGCGACTTCATTCCGGTCGCCGAGCGGCTGCTGCGGGATTTCGATACCGCGCTGCACGACATCCGCGCCACCGCGAAGATGCGGCGTGGGCATGTCGGCATCGCCTCGGTGCATTCGGTCGCGACGCGAATACTGCCCGCGGCGTTGCGCGGGTTTTCCGACACCCACCCCGATATCAGCCTGCTGTTGCGCGACGGCAATTCCAGCGAAATCCGCCGCCTTATCCGCAACAACGAGGTCGATATCGGTTTTGCCAGCATCGACGCGGACGATCCTGAATTGAACAGCGCCCCGTTGTTCCGCGACCAGATGGGGCTTCTCGCCCGCGCCGATCATCCGCTTTTCCGCCTCAAGCGAACCCTGACGTGGAAGGACTTGGCCGATCACGATTTTCTGGGCCTTACCGAGGATACGTCGACGATGCCGATTCTGCGGAAGATTCCGAATCTGCCGCCTTCGGCGCTGTCGCCGAGATATCAAGTATCGAACATAACGACGTTGCTGGCGATGCTCGAAGCAGGCATCGGCGTCACCACCGTCGCCGCGCTGACAGGTTTGAACCACAAGAAAAACCCGCTTGAATTCAGGACCGTGTCGGGCCCGGTCATGTGGCGCACGGTTTACCTGATCACGCGGCGGGGGAGAACGTTGTCGCGTGCCGCGGAATCAATCGTGGCGCTAGTCGGCAGCCATGTGGAACGCATTTGCGCGCAAAGCGATCTGATCGAAACGTTCCTGGCGCCCGGCGACGACTCGCCGCGGGTCAAGGGCGCGTGCAACGCCCGGTCGTCTGCGCTGGCAAATCAATCGCGGATTTGACGCGCCGCGATTCTTAGGCAAGATGCGGCGCGACAAGAAGCGAACAAACCCGAAGGGAGGGCGTGACCGTGGCGATCCGACCTAACCAGATGAAAGCGCTGATGTCCGCCGGCAAGCTTGCGACCAGCTTCAACATCAACCGCTGGCGCAGCGTGGACGCGGCCGAGATCGCGCGCGCGGCGGGCTATGAGTGGCTGTTCATCGACCTCGAGCACGGCGCGGTGAGTGAGGATCTGGCCGGGCAAATCGCGATGACCGCGATGGCCCTGGGCGTGACGCCCATAGCGCGCGTGGGAACCGATCAGTTCTATCAGGCCGCGCGCGTGCTCGACGCCGGCGCGCAGGGCATCGTGTTTCCGCATGTCGACGATGCCGCGCGGGCCAAGCAGGCGGCGATGGCGACCAAATATCCGCCCTTGGGATCGCGCTCGCTGACCAGTCCGCTCGCCCAGGCCGAATTCGGCAACGTGGCCGATCCGGCCTCGATGGCCACGCTGAACAAGGAGACGCTGACCATCGTGATGATCGAGACGCAGCAGGGGCTGGACAACGTCGACGCGATCGCGCGCGTCGTGGGCATCGACGCGCTGCTGATCGGCACCAACGACCTGGCCGCCGATCTGGGCATGCCGGGAAAGCTGGGCGACGACAAGATCGCCGCTGCGTATCAGAAGGTCGGGAAGGCATGCAAAACGGCGGGCAAGTTTTTCGGCATGGGCGGCGTTTATTCGAAAGAGCTGATCCAGCGCTACCTTAAGACGGGCGTGCAATTCATGCTGGGCGGCGGCGATGTCGGCTTCGTGATCGAGGCCGCGAAGGCGCGGCGCGAGATGATCCGCAGCGTCACCTGACTGCCGGCCGGCGCGGCTACTTGATCTTGCCGCGCCCGGCTACGCGCCAGACGGCCTCGATGCGGCCGCCGCGCACGGCTACGATTTCTTCGTGCAAGTGGACCGTCGTATCGGAATAGCCGACGACCAGCTCGACCTTGTCGCCGATTCTCGGCGTTTCGCTGGGCTGCTCCAATTCGATTTTCGAGTGCTCCGCCGAAAGCTTGATCGCGCTTGCCGGCGGCAGGCCGATCGGCGCCGGCATCGCCGCGTCGCCGCTCATTGCCTTCTTTCCCGCGTCGAAAACGATCCGTGTGGGCGTAGGCCGGCTGGTCGCCGTCGTCAGGATGGTGAGGGCATAGGGGAAATCGACGTGGTAATGGGTGCGATAGTGCATATCGCTGAAGATGGCGCCGCCGACCTGAACTTCGGTGATGCCGGGTTGCTGCGCGCAAAAAGGAAAAGTGCCGGTGCCGCCGCAGCTGACGACCTCGACCGTGTAGCCGGCTTCCTTGCAGGCCAGGGCGCTGGCGGCAAGCTTGGCGGCGGCGTCGCGTACCACGCGTTCCTTCTCGGCCAGGTCGGCGATTGTCGTGGCCTGGCTTTCCCAACCCAACACCCCGACGAAGCGCAGGCCGGCGCGATTGGCGATCTCGCGCGCCAGCGCCAGAACGGGCGCGCCCGGCTCCACGCCCGCGCGGCTCATGCCGATATTGACCTCGATCGCCACTTTCAGCCGTCTGCCGGCGCGCCGAAACGCCGCGTCCAGCTCGTTCAGGTTCGCAATGCTGTCCACGCAGACGATCGGATCGGCGCGATCCGCCAACGCAACCAATCGCGCGACCTTGATCTGGCCGACAATCTGGTTGGCGATCACGATTTCGCGGATGCCGGCCGCCGCCATCACCTCTGCCTCGCCCAGCTTGGCGCAGGTAATGCCGATGGCGCCGGCGGCGATCTGCTTCTTCGCGATCTCGGGCGTCTTGTGCGCCTTGGTATGCGGCCGCCACGCAACGCCGTGCTTGCGGCAAGTGGCGGCTATGCGCGCGATGTTCGCCTCCATCACATCGAGATCGACCAGCAGCGCCGGGGTGTCGAGCGCGGACTTGGGCTGGCCGATCATGCTGTGCGAGGAGGCAGTTCTTGTGTCCACGTTCCGTGAACTCCTAAGCGTTGCCGCGCAGCCGGTGCAACCCGGCCGCCCAATAGGCGTGTTCGACCAAGCGCAAGGTCTCTAGGTTGTCGGCGGGGCCGGTTTCGAACGGGGCGCCGCTTTCCAGGCAATCGACGAAATGCGCGATCACCCCGTCGAAGCTGGCCTGGTAGCCGCGGTCGTTGTCGTAGTGCTGGGTCCGGGGCTTGGGCCCGAGCAGGCGTAGCTCGGAGTCCGAGAATATCGCGCTGGCTTTGTTCCCGACGATTTCAAGCCGGTCGGGGTTGCGCGGCGGATAGCCGGCCGCGGCCATCGTGCCGACCACCTCGACGGCCGCGCCCGTTCCATTTTCCATGAAGATCGCTGCGACGCTGTCGCCCCTAACATCGGACACCGTGCGCTGTGCCCGCGCGCCGACCACGCGCAGCTCGCCGCACAGGAAACGCATCACGTCGATATGATGGATCAGCACCTCGGCGATCATCAGCCGTTCTTCATGTTGCATGAAAGGCTGGCGGATCAGCGACGCTCGCCGTCCTTCGGCGTCCGGCAGCAGGCCCGATGTCAGCATCGCCATGCGCGCCAGAATGATGTCGCCGAGCTCACCCGCGTCGATCCAGCGCTTCAGCTCGCGGTACCAGGGCCGGAAGCGCCAGTTCTCGTGCACCATCAGCCGCGATTTGTCTCCGACGCGGCGCACCAGCGCCTCGGACTCGGCCAAGGTGGGCGTCATCGGCTTTTGGCACAGCACGTCGATGCCGCGCGCGGCGGCGGCCTCGACCCAGGCCGCGTGGGTTTCGCGCGGCGAGGCAACATCGAGCGCGTCGATCGCCTCGACCGCCAGCATCGTTCCGGCGTCGCGATAGAGCTTGGGGATGGAGAATTCATCCGCGCGTTTCTTGGCCTTGTCCGGATCCGGGTCGCACACCGCGACCAGGCGCGCGCGCGCGCCCAGATTGCGCCAGGCGGTGAGATGAAACCAGCTGATCATGCCTGCGCCGGCGAGCGCGACTTTCAGTGGCCCGGTTCTTTTGGGTGCGGCTACCATGCGTTCAGCCCTCGAATCCGAAAAGACGAGCGGGATTGTGCGCCAGAACCCGCGCCCTGTCGTCCGGGTTTGGAAGCCAGCGCCCAAGCGGCGCCATCACTTCGGCGTAGGTTGGGCGCTTCGGCACATTGATGAACGGCCAATCCGATCCCCAGATGCAATTCTTCACGCCGAACGCGGACAGCAGTTTCTCCACGAACGGGTCCAGATCGGCATAATCTCCCATCGCGGGCGAGACGCGGAACGGCGATGAGAATTTGACCACCGCCAGTCCGCCGCGACCCAGCTCGAGCACGGCTTGAAATCCCTTCTGGCCGGTTCCGCTGGCGATATCGCGCACACCGAAATGATCGACCAATACGCGGATGCCGCTGGCCTTCAAAACAGTGGCCGCCTGTTGCCACTGGGTGTCGGATGAATAGACCTGGGCGAACCAGCCCAGCGACTTGAGGCGCTGCAACAACCGGGGCGCATCGGGCCGCGACAGCACGCTCGGATCGAAGCTCACCAGATTGAAACGAACGCCCACGACGCCGGCTCTGGCCAAGTCTTCCAGCGTCCGGTCGCTGAATTTGGCATCGATCACCGCGATCGCCTTGAAGCGGCCGGGATAGGCTTCGATCGCGTCCAGGATCGGCGCGTTGTCGGTGCCATAGCCGCTCAACTGCACAAGAAGGCCGCGGCTCATTCCGTGGCGGTCGAGAGTGGCGCAGAACTCTTCGCGCGTCCCGCCTTCGCCGGGACGGGGCTTGTAGCCGCGACCAGCGGGCAGTGGAAACCGCGCCGGATCGATAATATGGGCGTGGCAATCGACGCCGTGTCCGTTGGCCGGTTTCATCGCCACCCTAAACGATTGCCTTCGTGGTATCTGGGTCGAACAGATGGATCGCCGACGTGTCGAGGGCGACCTCGAACCGATCGCCGCTGCGCAGCGCGGTGTCCCGCCCGATGCGCGCGATCAGCTCCTCTCCCGAGCCCTCCAGCGCCAGCACCAGCAGGGTTTCGGCGCCGAGCGGCTCGACTACCGCGACGCGCGCGGGCAGCCGCGCCATGGACGCGCCGGCATGCGGGGTTTCGTACAGGTCTTCGGGCCGGATGCCGACGATCACCTTCCGGCCGATATATCCGGTCAATGACGCAGTCGCGCGCTTGGTCAATTCGACGCCGCGCCCTGCGAACCGGGCGACGGCGCGGCCATCGTCGATCGCGAATCGCCCTTGCAACAGATTCATCGGTGGATTGCCGAGGAAACGCGCGACGAACGTATCGGCCGGGTTGCGATACACCTCCAACGGGCGGCCGATCTGCACCATTTCGCCCAGATTCATGATGCAGATGCGGTCGCCCATGGTCATCGCCTCGACTTGGTCGTGGGTCACGTAGATCGACGTGGTGCCGATCTCGCGTTGCTGCTTGATCAGCTCGTTGCGCGTGGTGACGCGCAGCGCCGCGTCCAGGTTGGACAGCGGCTCGTCGAACAGGAACACCTTGGGGTCGCGCACGATGGCGCGGCCCAGCGCCACGCGTTGGCGCTGGCCGCCCGACAGCGCGTGCGGCTTGCGTTGCAGGAACTCCGTCAGTCCCAGCTTTGCGGCCGCTGCGCGCACGCGCCGGTCGATTTCGCCCACCGCGATGCCGCGCCGGCGCAGGCCGAAGGCCAGGTTGTCGTAGACCTTCATGTGCGGGTAGAGCGCGTAGGACTGGAACACCATGGCGATGTCGCGCGCCTTGGCCGGCACCTGGTTCATCACCTTGCCGTCGATCGACACGGTGCCGGCGGTGATCGGCTCCAGTCCCGCGATCATGCGCAGCACGGTGGACTTGCCGCAGCCCGACGGGCCCAGCAGGACCATGAACTCGCGATCGGCGACGGTGAAGCTGACCTCTTTCACCGCAGGCGCGACGGTGCTGTCGTAGCGCTTGCTGAGCTGGTCGACCGTTATGACCGCCACGGCCGACGCGCCCCTACCGGACCGCCCCTGCGGTCATGCCCTTGATCATGGTCTCGGAGAAGAAGCCATAGATCAGGATGACCGGCAGGATCGCGATCATCAGCCCGGTCGCGACCATGCCGACATCGAGCTGGTGGCTGCCCATGAAATGCATGATGCCGAGCGGCAGCGTGCGCTTGTCGTCGTCGGTCAGCAGCACCACGGCGAACAGGAACTCGTTCCACAGGATGATGAAATTCAGCGTCACGGTGGTGAAGATCGCCGGCGCGCCTACGGGCATGGTCACGCGCCAGAAGATCTCGAAGTCGGAATAACCGTCCATCCGGGCCGCGTCGAACAAATCCTGGGGGATCTGCATGAAGAAGCCTTCCAGGATGTACACGGTCATGGCGATATGCGTCGCCACATAGACGACCACCAGACCCGTCAGCGTGTTGTAGAGATTTACGTCCAGCAGAATCTGGAACAGCGCCAGGATCAAGAGCTGCGGCGGCAGGACCAGGCCGGACAGGATCAAGAAGCGCATCAGCCGGTTGCCGCGGAAGCGGTAGCGGGCGAGGCAGTGCGCGGCCATCGCGCCGATGACGGTGACCAACGCAACGGCGATCACCACCACAACCACGCTGTTCCAGAAATAGGTGTGATAGTTCGACTTGGTCCAGGCGTCGGCGAATTTCTCCCAATGCGCCGGCGAAGGATAGCCATAGGGATCCTTGAATATCTCGGACGTCGTGCGCAGCGACATCGTGGCGACCCACAGGAAGGGCCCGCCGGTCACCACCGTGTAGAGCAGGACGAACAGCGCCAGCGGCAATCGCCGTATTTGCTCGAAACCGAAGCGCATGCCCGCGACCACGGCCTAGAACTCCAGCTTGTCGCGCTGGCGCAGCAGCTGCGTCATGACCGCGATGAAGGCGAGGATGATGACGAACCACAGCACAGCGATAGCCGAGGGATAGCCGAGATCGAACGTGTTCCATTCGAACGCGCGCTTATAGACATAGGTCGACACGGTTTCGGTCGACCATAGCGGCCCGCCGCCGGTCATGATCCAGATCAGGTCGAACACCATCATCTTGCCGATGAACGACAGCACCAGCAGGTTGACGATGGTCGCGCGCAGCATTGGGACGATGATGTAGACGAGCTTCGCCACCCAGCCGCAATTGTCGAGCTCGGCCGCGCCCAGCACCTCGCCGGGCAGCGCGTACAGCGCGGCCAGGAAAACGATCATGTTGAAGCCCAGCCATTTCCAGACATGCGCGCCCAGCACCGACCATAGCGCCGTGCTGGGATGGCCGAGCCAGGACTGCTCGAACGCACCCAGGCCCAGCCAGCGCAGAATGGCGTTCGCCAGGCCCCAGTCGTAGTCGTAGATCCACACCCAGATGACGCCCACGACCACATAGGACATCAGCACCGGCGTGAACCACACCACGCGCAGCAGGCCGGCGAACGGCGCACGCGCGAACAGGCACAGCGCCAGCAGCAGCCCGCCGAACACGTCCAGGATCGTGGCGACGATGGTGAACAACGCCGTGTTGCCGACCGCCTTCCAGAATGTCGCGTCCGCGAACAGCAGGGTAGTAAAATTGCTTACGCCGACGAACTCGACCACGCCATGCGGCTTGATGGCATGGAAGCTGTTGTAGATCGTGCGAATGACCGGGTAGATCGCGAACCCGGCATAAAACAGCAGCGCGGGCGCCAAAAACGCAACCAGAATGCCCAAGCCGGCGCACCGCGCATCGGTCTCCGGCTTCGCCGAATTTCGCCCGAAGAAGCCCCAAAAGCGTGTGGAAATGCTCATTTATCCGATCGATTGCCGCTGGCGCCGCGCGATTACGCGCCGAACCACCCTGAATAGGAACCGCGGCGCAATGTCGGCCATCGCGCCGCGGCCCCATGATCGCGCGAAGTCTAGTCCGCCATCGGGAATGCTTATCCCTTGTAGCAGGATTTGTTCATCATTTGGACGGCCTGGTCGACCGTCAGCAGGCCGCCCGGGAAGCCCGAGTTCAGCACCTGGATGAACGTATCCTTGCACTCGCCGGTCACCATGTCGCGCGGCGAGCCGATGAAGTATTTCGCCCCCTTCTGGCGGTCCATCAGCTCGGTGAAATAGGCGGCGTGCGGACCGGTAAAATTCTTCACGTCAGCTTTGATGCCGGTCTGAAGATAAACCGTCTCGATCCACATCTTGCCCATTTCCGGCGTCGACATCGCGTTCAGGAACGCGGCGGCCAGCTCCTTCTGCTTGCTGGCTGCGTTGATGGCGAAACTGGCGCCGATGGCCGAGGTCTTACAATCGTTGCAGGCCGCGCCATCCATTGCCGGGTACTGCATGATGCCGATCGGGAAGTTCGCGGGCTGTCCGCCTTTTTCCTCGGGCACGAAGGCGCGGCCGGTGTACCAGCTGCCCATCGGCAGCATCACCGAGCCGGGCTTGCTGTAGAAGTAATAGTGCGATTCACCCAGCTTCAACGTCATGAAGTTCTTGGGATACGCGCCGGCCTCCACCAGCTCCTTCACCCACTTGAGCACCTCGACCACGCGCGGATCGGCGAAGGTCAGTTTGCCGGTGAACAGCTTCTGATAGTCGTCCGGTCCAAGCTTCCTGAGCAGCGCTTCGCCGACGATATAGGCGCCGGGGTAGGGGCGGTCGCCCACGCCCTGCGAGACCGGCGTGACATTCGCGGCGCGCGCCTTTTTAATCAGATCCAGGAATTGAGCCTGGGTAAGCTGGCCGTTGGCCGGCAGGGTGACGCCCAGCTGCTTCAGCTGGTCCTTGTTGTAGAAGAGCTCGTTGGTATAGGCCTCCTGCGGAATTCCATAGGTCTTTCCGTTATGGGTCCATACCTTGCGAGCCCAGGGCTCGATGTTGTTCCAGTTCACCAGGTCGTCGAGCGGAATGATGTAGCCGGCGGTGATGTATTCGACCTGATCCGGCTCGAGGTAGAACACATCCGGGCCCTTGCCTGCCGGCAACGCCGTCTTCAACGCCGCGAACAGCGGATTCTTTTCATACCACGTGATTTTCACCTTCACGCCCGGGCGGCTTTTTTCCAGATTCTTCGCCGCCAATTCGCGGAACGCCACCTTGGCGGGCTCGTCGGCTTCGTGGCTCCAAACCTCCAGCGTTACGTCCTGGGCGGTTGCCCTGGTCGCCGCGCCGCCGATAAACGCGGACGCGACCAGCCCCAAGGCCGCCGCGCACCGCATCGCGAAGCTTGCATGCATCGATAGGCTCCCCTTTTATCCGCGGAGGCGGAAATCGCCTGCCCGATTGCCGTGCGGCCTGGAACGATTTTCTTGTCAAGTTTTGAACGCCGGCTAGACCCGCCCCGCACCGTCGATTTTCGTTGCAACGATAGGGCCGCCGGTTGGAGTAAGGCAAATTGAATTGTCCACAGTTAAATGATAGGATTTCCTTATCTATGAAAGCGACCCTCAGCCAGATCGAGGCGTTCTATTGGATTACGCGCCTCGGCAGTTTCCATGCCGCGGCGGCGCAATTGAATTTGACGCAGCCCACGATAAGCCTACGCATCCGCAGCTTGGAGGAAGCCCTGGGTGTGCGGCTGTTCGAGCGCGCGGGCCGCAACATGCGTCTAACCGACGGCGGGGCCACGCTGTTGCCCGACATCGGCAGCATGATGCAGCTCGCCGGGCAGCTCTCCGCCAGACAGCGCCTCAGCGATCCGCTCCACGGCCGCCTTCGACTTGGCGCGCCGGCCAGCATAGCGCTGAGCTGCATGGCCGAGCTGCTGGCAACCTTGGAGAAACGGAACGCCCATTTCGATGTGTCGCTCACCATCGACAAAAGCTCGATGCTGCAGCGCAAGCTGAACGATCGTGAGATAGACATCGCGATCGTCGTGGAGCCGGACGTCAAGCCGCATGTGCGCGTCGTGCCCCTGGGCATCATGAAACATGCCTGGATCGCCAGTCCGCGCCTGGATCTGGGGCGTCGATCGATCGGGCCTGCCGATCTGATGCCGTATCGCGTGTTCACGCAGGCCGAGCCGTCGAACCTGATGACGCTGGTGATGACATGGTTCGGATCCGCCGGCCTCGAGCCCAAGCGGCTCAGCACCTGCGACAGTATCGCCGTGATAGCGCGCCTGACTGCGGCTGGCGAAGGAGTCAGCATCCTGTCGCCGGCCATCTTGGAAACCGAGTTGCGCATGGGCCAGGTGCAGGTGTTGAAGACGCGGCCCGCCCTGATCCGGCCCCGGCTGTACCTGGCGTACCAAGTGGACAAGGCCGGCCACGGCATGAAACTGGTGACCAAGACGGTTCGCGATGTCGTCGCGACGTCGAGCGTCCTTGAACACAGGTGCCGCAAGCGCGGTTGTCGGATGCCGCGGCCGGGAAGAGTTGCATGAAGGGAAGTGAAAGATGATTCCGCCGAAAGACAAGCTGACGATCTGTTTCGCGCATGTCGCCTATCAATTGCGGGCGCAGTACGAACGCCGCAAGCCGGGCATTGGCAGCTTCGAGGTGCGTATCCGCGATGACCTGGACCGGCGCGTGGGCGAGGCCCACGTGCTGGTGATTTCAGGCCTGTGGCGCAACGAGCTGGTGGAACTGGGCGAGAAGTTGCGCTTCATCCAATCGATCGGCGCGGGGGTCGACCAGTTTCCGAAGGACGTCCTGGCGCAACGCGGCATTCGCCTGGCAAGCGCGCGCGGCGTGAACGCCAAGGCCGTGTCGGAACACGCCATGGCGCTGATCCTGGCGCTGAGCCGCCGGCTGCCCGAGGCGCGCGACAACCAGGCCAAGCGCGTGTGGCGCGGCATGATCGGCGATCTGACGCAGCGCGAGGACGAGCTGGGCGGCAAGACGCTGATCGTCGTGGGCCTGGGCGGCATTGGCGGGCGGCTGGCGCAACTGGCCAAGGCATTCGACATGAAAGTCATCGGCTTTCGCCGCGACCCCGCATCGGGCAAGGGCCATGCCGATTCCATACACGGGCTTGGCGAACTGAAGGCGCTGTTGCCACAGGCCGATTTCGTCGCGTTGACCTGCCCGTTGACCAAGGAAACCGAGAATCTGATCGACGACGGCGCGTTGGGCCGGATGAAAAAATCGGCGTTCCTGGTGAACGCCGCACGCGGGCGCTGCGTGGACGAAGCGGCGCTGATAAAAGCGCTGGCCGATGGTCGGATCGCGGGGGCTGCGATCGACGTAACGGCTGAAGAGCCGCTGCCGGCATCGTCGCCGCTCTGGACAATGCCGAATGCGTTCATTACGCCGCACACGGGCGGCGAAACGCGCCGCTACGAAGACAATGTGCTGGACATTCTGCAGGAGAATCTGGACCGGCTGTGGCGGGGTGAGAAGGCCTTGCGCAACCAGGTGGTATGAGCGGGCCCGGCTACGAGCGTCCATCACTTCGCCGGCGGTTTTAGGGGCCTTACTCGGAGCGGCCGCTTTTCCGTTTGATACAACCTTCGGCGGATGAGACCACAGCGAATTTTCATCGCTGATCGGTAATTCTAGCCGTAGGATCAGGAAGCGAAATCCGTTTGGCAGGCAACGACGTTTCGCCCTACCGACCAGCTCGGACCAACTTTACGACAGGGGGAACAGACGATCCCATCTTTTTTGTCATGCTTGCGTGAAATTAACTCACCTGAAGATATATTTCCTGGAGGTCTACCAATTGAAAGGCTGTCTGTACCGAAAACTCCAGCCGTATTGATCTGCGGATGTCGCCGGTATGTGTAGCGAATGCGACGTTCGCGCATAACCGCGATAAAGGCCGCCTAGGATCGGCGTTGATTTGGCTGCGCCGGTCGTCAGGATGGAGCGATGTGTCGGACAATCCTTGCGCAGTGACCGATGGATGCGGGCTCGGTTGTAGTAGGCAGCATAGGCATTGAGCATCCGGTGTAAATACGCCTCTCCCATGACCACGACGCGGTCAAGCGCCAGTAGCCACGACATCCCGTCCTGTACCAACGAATGACTGGACTGCCTGCGAAGAGTGGTCCGGGTATGATGTTAGTTCCGCGCACCTGGTGAAGCCGAGCTGGGCGTGCGGTGAGTGCCGCACGGCCGGTGACGGGAATCACGGCAGGTTCTACGATCTCTACGCCCGGTGCATCGCCGGTTTTCGCAAAGAGCCACGGAGGCCGGAGCGGAGCGGCGTCTACGTGGCCGAGTCCAAATAGCACACGTCAGCCGTCCCCCGCCTGTTCCAGCGCCACCGCCAGAAACGCCTGTACGGCGGGCGTCTCGCGTCGCGACGCTAGGCATGCGACGTACTCGCGGCTATGCGTTGGCGCGCCGGTCAGGTCCAGGGTGCGCAGTCGCTCATCGCCGCGGAACTCGCTGGCGAAGATCACGCC
>JAHFPH010000141.1 GCA_023266845.1 Rhodospirillaceae bacterium | reverse complement strand
CTGGCCAAGGGCGTGATGGAGAAATAGGCGCCGCCGGCCGTGGATTTGATCGGCCTGACCGGCGCGCCGCGATTTCCCGCAAGCTGAAAATTATCTCGACCGCTTCCGGTAGCGAAGTATTCGTTGGGCTTCCTTCTGTAGCAGCGGATCTGTTCCAAATTCCATTAGTGCCTTTCGTGCTTGCGGAAGCCGTGATCTCCGCAACGCGTCCAGTAAGAGAACACGGCTCCCCCCATGCTGCGAATCTTTAGCTAAGGCGATTAGCTCATCGACTACATCATCATCTGCTATGTTTGAGAGTGCCACCGCTAAACCATCTTTGGTGCGCTCGCCTTGCTCCTGCCGGTACAATTCCACCAGTACAGGCCAAGCGAATTTCGCATCGGGCACTGCTAAGGCCCGAGCCATTCCATCGCGTACCGCATCAGGATATGATCGCCGTAAATGACTTAGCAATATAGGAAGAGACTGCTGATACCTATTATTTTCATTTACCAGGTCCCATACCGAACTCACCGCGACTCCCACCCCGCGCAGCTCCTCCATAAGAGGCGTTTCCGCGCGCGAATATTCTTCCTGTCGCCGCCGAAACGCCTCGTCTTCTTCCTTCTTCCGAGTGACATAGGCGTCCCACTTTCCCTCCGCCTTAAGCCGAGCGTCGTGTTCGGCCAGTGTCAGATAGCTCTTACCTTTCCTTGTCATCGGAATGGGATTTCCAATATATTCACGAGTCCGGCATCCTTAGCATCAAGCAGCGAACGCGACAACTTTGCTCCTGGCCTCACGTACAGGTCGAACCGCAACCCCCTCTGGCTTGCGAATTGAGTAAGGTCCCGAAGCTGCTGCGTATAGCTCAACGACCCGACGTTTTTTACCTCGCTGAGCACAGAACTTGTGAGGCCGTCCGGGATCCTAACTGCCCCATTGCTAAGTGCAATCCTGGTCGGGGGGCCGATGTCTCAAGCAATTCGAGTTGTTCCAGGCCGAGCAGCACCGCCAGGATTGCGTGAGGTTGCCGTGATGCGGCGTTGCGTTCGACGATTTTCCCTCACCCGCTCGCTATCACTCGCACCCTCTCCCCGTTAGCACGGGGCGAGGGCTTATTTCTGAATCCCTCGCCCCCTCCGGCGTAGCAGGAGGGGGAGAGGGTGGGGTGAGGGGGTGGCAGGGACCAATGCTTTAGCGGCCCAACAACGCTTCTACTTCCTCCCGCTTAGGCGCGCCAAGTCGCCCGCCGAAGCGCGTGCATTTGATGCTGGCGGCGGCCGAGGCGAAGCGCCCGGCATCGGCGACGCCGTGGCCCTCCGCCAGCATCAGCGCGAACGCGCCGTGGAACACGTCGCCCGCCGCCAGCGTGTCGATCACCTTGCCGATGCTTGGGGCCGGCGCGTGGCCCACGCGCACGCCGTCGAACCAGTAAAAGCCGCGCTCAGCAGCGGTCACGCCCATCAGCCCGTGGCCGCGCTTGGTCGCCGCGCGCAATCCCGCCGAGAGGTCGTCCGTATCCGTGAAAATCCGCAAGCCCGCCGCCGAGAACACGACGTAATCGGCAAGCGGCGCCAGACGTCTCAACACGTCGGGCGGCGCGATGTCGGCGTCGAACAGGCTTGGAACGTGGCACTCTCGCGCCGCGTTCAGCAGCGCCGCCGCCCCGTCGGGCCAGCGCGTATCGGCCAGCACGAAATCGAAGCCCGGGATTTCGTTCAGCGGCAGCCAATCGGGGCTTTGGTCGAGACTGGGATCGTAGAACGGCACGACAAGCGCAGCACCCCAGCGATCCACCAGGATGGTGGACATGGCGGTGCGTCCGCCCTCGATGCGCCTGACTTGCGCGGTGTCGACGCCCGCTTTGGTCAGATCGTCGAGATATTGCTTTCCCGCCGGGTCGCCGCCGACCCGGCCCCAGATGCGCGCATAGCCGCCGAGCTTCGCCACGGCAGCCGCCGCGCTCGACGCCATGCCCGAGCCGATCTGTACGCATTCCGTCGGCAGAACCTTCGTGGGCGTCGCGGGGATTTCCTCCACGCGAAAAATCGTGTCGAGAACCGCCGCGCCCAGCGACAGAATGTGCTTGGGCGGCGAGGGGGCGGGGAACGAAGTCATCGCGTGGACTTAGGCGAACCCGAAAAACCGCGACACTTCCATCGCCTGGCCCTTGAGCATCGCCAGGCCGTTCATGACTTGGCAGCCCTTGGCCGTGGCGGCGGCCAGCAGCTTCGACGGCTCGGGCAGCAGCACGATATCCACCACGGTCATCGATTTTTTCAGCGCGCCGGCATCGAGCGGCAGCAGATCGTCCGGCTTCATGCCCAACGGCGTGCAGTTGACGATGAGGTCGTGCCCCTTGGGATCGGCCGCGCCGGTTTGCGCGGCCGTGGCGGTATAGGTCCCCGTCACGACCCGGGCCAAACGACCCGCCCGCGCGCCGACGGTGTCCGCGATCGTCATGCGCCGCGCGCCGGCCTCGGCGAGCGCGCAAGCCACGGCGCTGCCGGCACCACCCGCGCCGACCACTAGGGCCGATTTTCCGTCGGGATCGAAGCCCAGCGTGTCCCGCAACCCGCGCACGCAGCCGCGTCCGTCGAACATGTCGGCGGTCCAGCGCCCGTCCTTCTCGCGCCGCGCCGCGTTCACCGCGCCGACCAGCTTGCCGGTCGTCAGCACGGTGTCGACCAGCTTGGTCATCGGTATCTTGTGCGGGATGGTGAAAATGACGCCGTCGAAATTGCCGATCGCCTTGAGGCCGGCCCAGGCCGTCGCCAAATCCTTCGCCGCGACGCGCATCGGCACCAGTACCGCATCGACACCCGATCGCGCCATGATCGGGTTGAACACGCGTGGCGATCCCACCTGCGCGATGGGATCGCCGATGATGGCGTAGAGCCGGGTGGAGCCGATGATGACGGATTGCGCTGGGTCGACCTTGTTCATGGGCTTGGCTAAGGTGAGGGGCGAGGGGGAAACCGGATGCCGGCGCAACTTTATCTGACCGAACGCCACAGGGCCATCGCCGAGGCGACGCGCGCTTTCGCCGAGCGCGAAATTCGCCCGATCGCGGCCAAGCTGGACGAGACCGAGGACTACCCGGCCGCGCTCTACAAGGCGATGTGCGGTCTCGGCATGATGGGCGTGACCGTGCCCGAGGCTTTGGGTGGTGCTGGGGCCGACGCGCTGAGCTATGCGCTGGTCATGGAGGAATTGTCGCGCGGCTATGCCTCGGTCGCCGACCAGTGCGGACTGATCGAGCTGGTCGGCACGCTGTTGGCCGAGCACGGAACCACGGAACAGCAGGACAAGTATCTCCGCCCCTTGCTCAAGGGGGAAAGACGCTGCGCCTATGCCATCACAGAGGCCGAGGCGGGCTCGGATGTGTCGGGCATTAGGACCGTCGCGACACCCCAGCCCGGCGGCGGCTGGCGCCTCGACGGGGGAAAGTTGTGGATTCACAACGCGCCGGTCGCCGATTTCGCCACGGTCCTGGCGCGCACCGACAAGGGTGCCGGCCATCGCGGCATGAGCATTTTCCTGGTCGACCGCGACCAGCCCGGCTATGCGATCGGCCGCAAGGAGCACAAGATGGGCCAGCGCGCCTCGCCGGTCGGCGCGCTGCACTTTGATGGCGTGAAACTCAATCCGGGCGCGCTGCTGGGCCAGGCCGGGCGCGGCTTCCACATGATGATGGGCGCGCTGGACAAGGGCCGCATCGGCATCGCCGCGCTCGCCGTGGGGATTCTGCAAGCCGCGCTGGAATGTTCCATCGCCTATGCCAAGGAGCGCGAGCAGTTCGGCAAGAAGATCGCCGCGTTCCAGGGCGTGCAATGGATGATCGCCGACATGGCCAAGGACGCGCACGCCGCGCGCCTCATGGTCCACGCGGCAGCGGCGAAATTCGACGCCAATGTCCGAGAAGGGGGCGAACGCGCGACGCTGGAATGCAGCATGGCGAAATGCTTCGCCAGCGACGCGGCCGTGCTGCACACCGCCAACGCGGTCCAGGTGCATAGCGGGTCAGGCTATATCCGCGGCGTCGAGGTCGAGCGCCTGATGCGCGACGCCAAGATCACGCAGATCTACGAAGGCACCAACCAGATCCAGCGCGTGATCATGGCCCGCCAGTTGCTGGGCGAGGCGGTGGGATAGGGCAGTCGCCCTCGTCCTTCGACAAGCCTAGGGATGAGGGCGAAAATCAAACCTCATGCTGAGCCTGTCGAAGCATGAGGCTTCGTATTGCCGCCGCGCGGCGCTTGGCCTAGCTTGCCGCCCGTGCTGGAACTTCGGGACATAACGCACCATTACGGCCGCTTGCGCGCGGTCGCGGGCTTAAGCCTCAGCGTCGGCCCGGGCGAGGTGGTGTGCCTGCTCGGTCCCTCGGGCTGCGGCAAATCCACCGTGCTGCGCCTGGCCGCGGGGCTCGAGCGGCTGCAATCCGGCCGCGTCGCCATCGGCGGGCGCGTGATGGCCGACGCCGCCAACGACGTTCCGCCCGAGGCGCGCGGCGTGGGCCTGGTGTTCCAGGACTACGCGCTGTTCCCGCATCTCGACGTGCTGGACAACGTGGCCTTCGGATTGCGCGGCGGCGCCGACGAGCGCGCGGCGAACGCGCGCGCGGTGCTGCGACGCGTCGGCGTGGAGGACCAGGCGGCGCGCTTTCCGCACGTGCTGTCGGGCGGGCAGCAGCAGCGCGTGGCGCTGGCCCGCGCGTTGGCGCCTGAGCCGCATGTCATGCTGCTGGACGAGCCGTTCTCGGGCCTGGACGCGCGGCTGCGCGACCAGGTGCGAGATTCCACGCTGCACGTCTTGAAGGAAAGCGGCGCGGCCAGCCTGCTGGTCACGCATGACCCGGACGAAGCCATGTTCATGGCCGACCGCATCGCCGTGATGCGCGACGGGGCGCTGGTGCAACTGGGAAAGCCGGTCGAGCTTTACTCCCGCCCGGCCGATGCGTTCGTGGCGCGCTTCTTCGGCGAGACCAACGCGATCGCCTCGCGCATCGAGCGCGGCGGGGCCGCAACGCCCTTCGGCGCGGTGCCCAGCAAGCTGCCGGAGGGCAGCGCCGTTGAGGTGCTGATCCGGCCCGAGGCGCTGCGGCTGAAACCGGCCGGGCAGGGCGCTTCCGGCAGGGTGATCGCGGCGCGCATGCTTGGCCGCTCCAGCCTCGTGCATCTGTCGGTCGACGGATTGAACGGCAACCCGCTGCACCTGCATTCGCGCATGCCCGGGCGCTTCCTGCCGGAAGAGGGCAGCCGGGTCGCGATCGAGCTGGACCTGGAGCAGAGCTTCGTGTTTTCCACGGGCTGAGGCGCGGGAAACCTGGGCGGCGCGGCGTTGCGGGGCAGGGCGGTAATCTGCGATGATCCCGCCCCCGCGAAAGCCCCGGTCGCGGCTGAAGCATCGCTAAATCCGGGCGCGCGAACGGAATCTGCATGGGCATCGGCGTCTTGGAATTGGTGCTGATCTTGGTCGTGGTGGTGCTGCTGTTCGGCACCGGCAAGTTGACGCGCGCCATGGGTGAGCTGGCCAAGGGCGTGAAAAACTTCCGTTCCGGAATGAAGGACGAGCCGGAAACGCCGCCGCCGCCCGTGCTGCCGCGCACGCTTGCGCCGCCCGGCGCGGCAACAGGTCCCGCGCCGGGTCCCGACGGTCCCGGCAAGACGCGGACGTAAAAAGGAACCGCATGTTCGATATCGGCTGGTCGGAACTGCTGGTGATCGGCGTGGTGGCGATCATCGCCATCGGCCCGAAAGACCTGCCCCTGGCGCTGAAGACCGTCGGCCAGTGGGTGGCGAAGGCGCGCACGCTGGCGCGCGAGTTCCAGGGCAGCCTGGACGAGATGATCCGCGAGGCGGAAACCGCGTCGGGCGTCGACAAGATGAAGCAGGAGATAAAAGACGCCGCCAGCAGCCTGGACGTCACCAAGGACCTCGAAGCGACCAAGGCCGAGATGGAAAAGGCGCTGGAGATGCCGTCGATCGAGGTCGATCCCCTTTCGCCGCCGCCGACCGACGCGGCCAAGCCCGATCCGCTCGCCGCCGTGGTTCCGCCGCCGCCCGAACCAGCGCCGGAGCCGGTGATCGAGGCGCCGGCCGCCGCGCCGAAGCCGGAAGAAAAGAAACCGGCCGAGGCCGCGCCCGTCTCTGCCCCGGCGAAAGCCGCTTCCGGCGGACAGGGCTAGGGCAGGAAAGCCGCGATGGCCGAAGCGAAACCCGAAACGAAAACCGACGACGCCGAGGACAGCGCGCCGGGCGACAAGAAAATGCCGCTGCTCGAACATCTGGTCGAGCTGCGCAATCGCCTGATGTATTCCTGCGCCGCGCTGCTGGTGGGTTTTCTCGCCTGCTTCTACTTCTCCGACAAAATCTATCTGTTCCTGACCCAGCCGCTGGTGCGCGCCTACGCGATTTTCACGCAAGTCTCGGGCTCAGGCGCCGGATCGCATGCGCCGCGCATGATCTACACCGCGCCGCAAGAGGCGTTCATCACCTACCTGAAGGTGGGTTTCTTCGGCGGCGCGTTCCTGGCTTTCCCGATCATCGCCACGCAGCTATGGATGTTCATCGCGCCCGGTTTGTACAAGAACGAGAAGCGCGCCTTCCTGCCGTTCCTGGCGGCGACGCCGATCCTGTTCTTCATGGGCGGCGCGCTGGTCTATTACATCGTGGCGCCGTTCGCCTTCGCCTATTTCCTGACCTACCAGACGACGGGCGGCGATGGGCAATTGCCGATCCAGTTGGAAACCCGCGTCGGCGAATACCTGTCGCTGATCATGCAGTTCATCTTCGCCTTCGGCCTGTGCTTCCAGCTGCCGGTGCTGCTGACATTGCTGGTGCGCGTGGGAATCCTCTCGGCCGAGCAGCTCAGCTCGAAGCGCCGCTACGCGCTGGTCGCCGCGTTCGTGATCGCGGCGGTGCTGACCCCGCCCGACGTGCTCAGCCAAACCAGCCTCGCTTTGCCGCTGATCCTGCTCTACGAAATCTCGATCTGGTGCGCCAAGTTCGTGGAGAAGAAACGCACCGAGCGCGAGGCCGAGGAAGCGGCAAAAGAAGCGGCGGAAGACGCGGCCGGCAGTTAACTAAACTGGCACGAGGACTCGATTTTGAGTCCGCCGATGCTCCGACCACTAGCTGTTGATTGCGACGTTGCAGATCAGCAACTAGGCGCAAGCATCTGATTCCGCCGTCTTTACCCCGGCCGACCCCCTCCGTATAAGCGCGCCGGGGCAGGGTAGATCGGAGGCGCATGCACGACCTTAAAACGGTTCGTGACGATCCCACTGCTTTCGACGCGGCGCTTGTCCGCCGCGGGATCGCGCCTCAAGCCCAAGCCATCATCGAACTCGACAAGAAGCATCGCGCGCATACCACGCGGCTGCAGGAATTGCAGGCGCGCCGGAACGACGCGGCCAAGCGGATCGGCCAGCGCAAGGCGAAAGGCGAGAACGCCGACGACCTGATCGCCGAGACCACGCGCATCAAGACCGAGATGCCGCTGCTCGAGCAGCAGGAGCGCGAGGCGCAGGCCGCGGTGCAGGCCGTGCTCGACTCGCTGCCGAACATTCCCGCGCCCGACGTGCCCGTGGGCAAGGACCCCGCCGACAACAAGGAAATCCGCAAGCACGGCGCGCCGCGCGTGTTCGATTTTCCGGTCAAGGATCACGTCGCGCTCGGCGAGAAGCTGGGCATGGACATCGCCGCTGCTGCCCGGATGTCGGGCGCGCGCTTTACGCTGCTGAAAGGGCAATTGGCGCGCCTGGAACGCGCCCTGGCCCAGTTCATGCTCGATTTGCACACGCGAGAGTTCGGCTACACCGAATGCAGCCCGCCGTTGCTCGTGCGATACAATGCTGCATATGGCACCGGAAATCTGCCAAAATTTCAGAATGATCTGTTTTCTACCTCAATCTTTGATCTCGATTTACTAAGGAGGCGGTTCCACGACGAACTCTCTGAACTCGCCAAAAACTCAACAGGAATCTCACAGCAGAAAATTGGGCAGGCGTCTGCGATGTACGCTGAAAGATTTGCGCAAGAAATGCGCTCAGGTGCTGGTGTTAGCATTAGATGGCTAATTCCTACTGCTGAAATGCCGCTAACTAACATTGTCGCGGACTCGATCCTCGATGAAGGCCAATTGCCGCAGCGCTTCACCGCCTTCACGCCGTGTTTCCGCTCGGAGGCGGGCGCGGCGGGCAAGGACACGCACGGCATGTTGCGCCAGCATCAGTTCTACAAGGTCGAGCTGGTGTCCATCGCGCACCCCGATCAATCGGACAAAGAGCACGAGCGCATGACGGCCTGCGCCGAGGAAGTGCTGAAGCGCCTCGATCTGCCCTATCGCACGGTGACGCTATGCACCGGCGACATGGGCTTCGCGGCGCAGAAGACCTACGACA
>JAHFPH010000140.1 GCA_023266845.1 Rhodospirillaceae bacterium | reverse complement strand
CGCGGGCGCGCCCGAGTTGGTCGTCACGCCGTCCCAGAGCGGCAAGGGCCAGAAGATCGCGCGCTGCCCGAAATGCCGCGTGGCGCTGTGGAGCAACTATGCCGGCGGCGGCGACACGGTGCGCTTCGTGCGCGTCGGCACGCTCGACGAGCCCGACCGCCTGCCGCCCGACATCCACATCTACACGTCCTCGAAACAGCCCTGGGTGACGATCCCGCCCGATATGAAGTCGGTCGCCGAGTTCTACGACCCCGCCAAGGTCTGGTCTGAGGAAGCCCGAGCCCGCTACCGCGCGACGCGTGGCTGACGGCGCGGGCGCCGGTTCCACGCCGCAGTTGCGAAATAGCCGGGTTGCGCCGATAGGCGCGAGGCGTATGCTTTCGGTTGTTGGAGGTCGCGGCTGTCACATGGCTGGCGACCGGATATGGCGTCCGGCCAACCGGCCACGGTCATCGCCTTGTAAGCAAAACGCCGCAAGCGGCCGCGGCCCCCTGAACCGACGGTTCGGGAGGCAGACCATGACCATACGCAACCCCGTGGAGTGGGGAATGGACCAGGTCAGGCTCGCGAGCCTGGCCGTGGAATCGGCCGGGCATGCGATCGCCGAGGCAAGCGACGAGGCGCGCGCGGCGGCGCCGAAAATCCGCCGCATCGCGCTCGCCGATCTGCGCGACGCGCTGGCCAAGGGCCTCGACGATTTCGCGGCCCACCGCAGCGACGTGATTTTCCTGTGCGTCGCCTATCCGGTGGTCGGCGCCATCCTGGTGCGGATGGCGTTTCACTATGAGATGCTGCCGCTGCTGTTTCCGCTCGCCTCGGGCTTCGCGCTGGTCGGCCCGTTCGCGTCGCTCGGCCTGTACGAGATGAGCCGGCGGCGCGAGCAAGGCATCCATGCCGGCCTGCCGGACGCGCTGGGCGTGGTGCGCTCGCCCGCGTTCGGCCGCATCGCGGCCCTGGGTTTGCTGCTGGTGATCATCTTCCTGGCGTGGCTCGCCACGGCGTTGTCGATCTACAACGTCACGCTGGGGCCGCAACCGCCGGAATCGATCGCCGCGTTCGCCCGCGACGTGGTCGCGACCCGCGCGGGCTGGGCGATGATCGTGGTCGGCATGGGCGTCGGTTTCCTGTTCGCGCTGCTGGTGCTGGCGATCAGCGTGGTGTCGTTCCCGCTGCTGCTCGACCGCGATGTGCCGCTGCGCACCGCGATCGGCACGTCGATGCGCGCGGTGGCCGCGAACCCCGGCCCGATGGCGGCCTGGGGGCTGATCGTGGCGGGCGGACTGGCGTTGGGCTCGATCCCCGCGCTGCTAGGGCTGATCGTGGTCATGCCGGTGCTGGGGCACGCGACCTGGCACCTCTATCGCAAGGTGGTGCAGCGCTAGCCGCCGACCAACACAAATCCAGGCTTTCCGCGCGCTCGTGGCCGCGAGCCGACCATCGCGATACGCGAATTTGCATAAGATGCAAAATATTCGCTTCTGGTAGTTTTATCGTATTTGCAATGGCTTGGGGTGATTCTCGATAAGTTGAGTACAACAAAGCTTTCTTAACTACTGGTCCCTAAAGTGCTCCCCATCAGCGGCGTGGAGCGCTCCGAAGGTATCGGGGCGGGCGCTGCAGGAAACGAGAGGACCGACAGGATGTCGGACAGGAATGCCTGGGCCCGGCTATGGGTCCGCACGCAGGACAGTTGTCCACAGGTGGCCATGGGCCGCGCGGTTGTGCTTGCGTCCGCCGCCTCTATCCTCTCGCGCGAGGGGCTGGTCCGATAGGACCGGGGCGGGATGACAAACCAGACCTCAAATCCGGCGGGGGATTCCCCGGGCGGCGGCGACGCCAAGCCCGTGAGCGACGACGCGCGCGCGCTTCTGACCCGCGAGGAGATCGAGGCGCTGCTGGGCGCGTCGCGCGGCGGCCCGCAAGCCACGGGCATCGACGCGCTGCTGGACGCTGAGCCCGCTCCCTTCGAGCGCCTGAAGCTGCTTGAGCCGGTGGTCGAGCGCTTCGCGGAAACCTTGCCGCGCACGCTGGGAAGTTTCGCGGGCGGCGCGATCCAGCCCAAGCTGGAGGCCGCGAGCTCGGTCAAGCTGGGCGAGTATCTCGACAATCTGCACCTGCCGGCGATGCTGGCGGTGTGGCGCGCGGAGGCATGGAACGGCAGCGGCCTGGTCGCCGTGGACGGAACCCTGGCCGCCGCGCTTTTGGATGCGCTGATGGGCGGCAAGCGCGCCGCCGCCGCCCAGCGCGTCGAGCGCCGGCCCTATACCCCGATCGAGCGCGCGGTGGTCGAGCGAGTGATCGCCGCGGTGCTGAACGATCTTTCCGCCGCCTTCCGCCCGATCTGCGCGGTCGAATTCCGCCTGGAGCGGCTGGAAAGCGATCCGCGCCTGGCGGCGATCGCGCCGCCCTCGGCCGTGGCGGCGGTGATCCGCTTCGCCGTGACGGTGCACGAACGCGCCGGCAGGCTGGAAATCGCCCTGCCCTATTCCACGCTCGAGCCCGCGGCCGAGCTTTTGAACCGCGACCATGTCGGCCAGAAGCGGCGCGACCGCGCCTGGCAAGGTGCTTTGGCCGGCGAGATGGGCGCGGCCGAATTGCGGATCGAGGCGGTGCTGGACCGGCTCAGCGTGAAGCTGCGCGACGTGCTGGGCTGGAAAATCGGCTCGCGCGTGATGCTGAACGCGATGCCGGGTTCTCCGGTCGAGCTCAGCTCGGGCGGCGTAAAGCTGTTCCAGGGCAAGCTGGGCCGCCGCGACGACCGGCTGGCGGTGCGCGTCGAGCGCAGGATGTGGAAGCGCCATGAGCACTGACGATTGGCGCACCGTGCTGGATGGCGGGCTCGTGCTGCTGCTGGCGGCGTTGCTCGGCTATGTCGCGATGCTGGCGCGGCGCATGCGCGACTGCCGCCGCGAGTTCGGCGAGATGAGCGCAGCACTGCTCGAGCTCGCCAAGATCGTCGGCCAAAGCAATCGCGGCGCAAGCGCGCCGACCGTCGAAGAAGGAGCCGATCCAGTCAAAGCCGAAGTGCTGCGCGACGACCTGGCGTTCCTGGTGGAGCGCGGCGCGGCGCTGGCCGACCGGCTGGAGCAGGATTTGCGCCTTGGCCTGGTGCGCCAGCGCCAGGCGAAACGCGACGGGAACGCGCCGCAAGCCGCGGGCTCGGGCCGGGTCGTGTCGCTGTCCGAGCTGAAACTCATCAAGACGCTGAAATCGCCGCGCTGAGGGCATGTCATGTTGAACCGTCCAAGCATCTTCACCCTGGCGCTCGCCGGCATCGGCTTCTTCATCTACATGCAGCCGGACGTGCTGAAAGGCCAGGGCAAGGGCGCGGCCCAGGCCACGCAAGCCGCGCTGGCCTCGATGGCGCCGTCCGTGCCCTACAACCTCAACCTGCCCACGATGCAGGCCGCGATGACGCTGCTGGCGCAGAACGCCGCGCCGGAAGTCCTGACCGGCAACCCAGACGACCGCCGCGCCAAGCTGGACGAGCGCGAGCGCGCGCTGGACAAGCGCGAGGCGCTGCTGAAGGCGGCCGAGCAGCGCCTGGCCGAGAAGATCAACGAGCTGAAGCTGCTGCAAGCCTCGATCGAGCGTCAATCCGCCGCCAACCAGGCCCAGCCCGCAAGCCAGGCCAAGCCCGCCGATCAGGACCGCGAGGAACAGCTGCGGCGCCTGGCGCGCGTGTATGAAGACATGAAGCCGCGCGAGGCGGCGAAGATCTTCGAGCAGATGGACCAGAATCTGGCGCTGGACGTGGCCCAGCGCATGAAAAGCTTCAAGCTGTCGCCGGTGCTGGCGGCCATAGAGCCGAAAAAGGCGACTCAGTTCACCGCCGAGCTGGCCAAGCGCAAGCCCGTGCCGCGCCCCGCGCCGCCCCAGGGCATCGGCGGCTGATTTTCAATCCATAGTCCGTTGAGCGCATAGGAAACCCAGGGTTTGTGTTGAAACCCCTTGCCCGTGCATAGCTGGGCAAGAGGTTCACGCATTGCCTCATGGCTTGTTGGTGCTAAAGTCCGCGCCCGCGCCGGCCCGGCCGCCGGCGGATTTGGACAAACAGCACCGATACGATTATCTCCGGTTCCACCGTTGCGGCGGTTGATCGCGGCGCCACGCCGCGCCGCACCGCCAATGCCTTTTTTGCAATCGAGCCATAGCGGAATGCCCACAGCGCAAAACGCCAGCAACGGACATCACGCCAACGGCAGAAGCACGGCTCCGCTGGTGGTGGGCGCGATCGGCGTGGTGTTCGGCGATATCGGCACCAGCCCGCTTTACGCCATCCGCGAATGCTTTTCCGGCACGAGCGGCCTGCCGATCACGCACGACAACGTGCTGGGCATATTGTCGCTGATCGTCTGGTCGCTGACCGTGGTGGTCAGCCTGAAATACGCGCTGTTCATCATGCGCGCCGACAACCAGGGCCAGGGCGGCATTCTGGCGTTGATGGCGCTGGCCTTGAACAAGGTGCAGAACCCGCGCGACCGCCGCATCCTGCTGATGCTGGGCATCGCGGGCGCCGCGCTGTTCTACGGCGACGGCATGATCACCCCGGCGATCTCGGTGCTGAGCGCGGTCGAGGGCCTGAAGATCGCCACGCCCGTGTTCGATCCCTATGTCGTGCCGATCACCATCGCCATCGTCATCACCCTGTTCGTGGCCCAGCATCGCGGCACCGGCACGGTGGGCGCGTTCTTCGGCCCGATCACCGCGCTGTGGTTCCTGGTGATCGCGGTGCTGGGCGTGATCCAGATCGCCAAAGTGCCCGAGGTGCTGCTGGCGTTGAATCCTTTTTACGCGCTGAAGTTCATGCTGGTGAACAGGCTGGCCGCGTTCCTGGTGCTGGGCGCGGTGGTACTGGCTTTCACCGGCGCCGAGGCGCTTTACGCCGACATGGGGCATTTCGGCCGCCGGCCGATTCGCGTGGCGTGGTTCATGCTGGTGTTCCCGTCGCTGATCGTCAACTACTTCGGTCAGGGCGCGCTGCTGCTGCACGATCCCAAGACGATCGAGAATCCGTTCTACCTGATGGCGCCGTCCTGGGCGTTGTATCCGATGGTGGGGCTGGCGACGGCCGCCACGATCATCGCCTCGCAGGCCGTGATCTCGGGCGCGTTCTCGGTCAGCCGCCAGGCGGTGCAGCTGGGCCTGTGCCCGCGCATGGAAGTGCGCCACACCTCGGAAGCCGAGATCGGCCAGATCTACGTGCCCCAGATCAACTGGCTGCTGCTGGTCGGCATCGTGCTGCTGATCCTTATGTTTCAGTCCTCGAGCGAGCTGGCTGCGGCCTATGGCATCGCCGTCACTGGCTGTCTGATGATCGACACGATCCAGGCCTTCGTGGTGGTGCAGGTGGTGTGGGGCTGGCCCTTGTGGCGGGCGTTGGCGGTCTGCGGCGCGCTGTTCGCGGTGGACGTGGTGTTCTTCAGCTCGAACATGGTGAAAGTGGTGGATGGCGGCTGGTTCCCGCTGCTGATCGGCGCGGTCATCTTTCTGCTGCTGAGCACCTGGTACAAGGGCCGCAACATCCTGCGCAGCCAGATGCGCGACGACTCGATCCCGGTCGAAAAGTTCGTGGCGCGCGTCACCGATGGACGGCCGATGCGCGTGCCGGGCACCGCCGTTTTCCTGACCAGCGACCTGATGAACGTGCCGTTCACGCTGCTGCACAATTTGAAGCACAACAAGGTGCTGCATGAGCGTACGGTGTTCCTGAGCGTCACCACCGACGACCGGCCGTTCGTGAAGGACGGCGAGCGTCTGAAGCTGGAAGAACTGGGCAAGGGGTTCTATCGCTTGCAACTGCGCTATGGCTTCAAGGAATCGCCCAACGTGCCGCGCGCGCTGTCGGGCTGCCAGGCGCTGGGGCTGAAATTCGACTTGATGGAAACTTCGTTCTTCCTGGGCCACGAGAAGCTCGTGCCAGGACTGCATTCCAAGATGTACCGCTGGCGCGACAATATCTTCATCTGGATGGCGCGCAACGCGGTCAGCGCCACCGAGTTCTTCCGCATTCCGAGCAATCGCGTGGTCGAGGTCGGCACGCAGGTAGAGATGTGACGGCGACGCGGCAATAAAATAAATCCGGAGGGGGAAATGGCGTTCCTGAAGCCCGAGGCGCAGCCGAAGCCGAAGCTGAAAGCGCCGCCAGGGGCGGTCGATACCCATATGCATTTCTACGGACCGCGCGAGAAGTACCCGTGGGCGCCGAGCCGCGTGAACGATCCGCCCTTGGCCTGGGTCGGCGACTACAAGGCGATGCAAAAGCATATCGGCATCGAGCGCGTGGTCATCGTGCAGCCCTCGCACTACGCCACCGACAACCGCGCCACGATGGACGCGGTCCGGGAGATGGGCGGCCCGGCCAAGGCGCGCGCCATCGTCGTGGTGAACGAGAAAGACTCCGCTGAGGAGATGGCGCGGCTGACCAAGCTGGGCGCGCGCGGCATCCGCTTCCACATGCTGCCGGGCGGCGTTTTGTCCTGGGACACGATCGCGGTCATGGCGCCGCGCGCGCAGGAGCATGGCTGGCACGGGCAGTTGCAGTTCAACGGGCGCGAACTGGTGGACCGCGAGGCCTTCATCAAGCGCCTGCCCGGCACGCTGGTGTTCGACCATGTCGCGCGCTTCATGCCGCCCGTGACGGTCGACGATCCCGCGTTCAAGGTGATGTGCCGGTTCCTTGAATCGGGCCGCTGCTGGATGAAATGCTCGGCGCCCTACGAGTCCTCAATAACCGGCGCGCCGCGCTACGAGGACACCAGCGTCCTGGCGCGGGAATTCATCAAGCGCTTTCCCGAGCGCATGCTGTGGGCCAGCAACTGGCCGCATCCCGGCCGCGACAACCCGCCGCCCGGCGACAGCGACATGCTCGATCTTCTGCTGGACTGGGCGCCCGACGACAAGACCCGGCGCATGATGCTGGTCGACAATCCGACAAAGCTGTACGGGTTTTGATCGATATGCGGTCCTCATGCTTCGACAAGCTCGGCATGAGGACCGTTAAATGGTTTGTCCCTCTCCCGCCTCATCCTGAGCTTGTCGAAGGATGAGGCGGTGTCGCTTCTGGCACTCACCACTGATCCGGCAGAGTGAAGCCGCCGCGCAAGGGATCGGTCGGGTCGAAGCCGTATTGATGGATGCCGGTGATCCAGGCCTGGCCGGCGATGGTCGGCACGATCGCCTGCTTGCCCGCGACCTTGGTTTCCGAGGCGATCGCGGCCGCGAAATGCGAGCCGATGATCGACTCCGACGTAAAGCCCTGCCCGGCTTTGAGCTTGCCCTTCGCGTTGATGACCGCCAGCCGCGCCGAAGTGCCGGTGCCGCAGGGGCTGCGGTCGATCCTGCCGGGCGACACGATCACCGCGTTGCGGCTTATGGTGCCCGGGCCAAGAAAAGGCATGGCGAATTCGGTGAAGGTGATGCTGTGGATGTCCGGATTCTCGGGATGGCTGACGGGCAATTGCTTCGCCGCCGCCGCCCTGATCTTGTTGCCGACCGCCACCAGGTCGCGCGCCTCGTGCGGCTCGACCGCGAAGCCCAGCGCCTTGGCGTCGACGATGGCGAAGAACGCGCCGCCATAGGCCACGTCCACCTTGATGCTCCCCAGTCCATCGACTTCGATGGACTGGTCCAGATGCGTGGCGAAGCACGGCACGTTGGCGAATTTGACGCTCGTGACCTTGCCGTCCTTGCACGACGCCTCGACCTTCACGGGCCCGGCGGGCGTGTCGAGCATGAGCTTCGTCACCGGCTCCTGCATCTTCAGCATGCCGGTTTCCAGCAGCACGGTCGTGGTGCAGATCGTGTTCGACCCGGACATCGGCGGATAGTCCGACGATTCCATGATGATGAACCCGGCGTCGCAATCCGCGCGCGTCGGCGGCGTCACCAGGTTGATGCACAGCTGCACCTTGCCGCGCGGCTCGAACAGCAGCGACTTGCGCAACTCGTCCCCCCGGGTCTCTAGCCACTGTTTCTTTTCGAACATGGTCTTGCCGGGCGGCGGCATGACGCCGCCGACGATCACGTCGTTTTCCTCGCCCCCGACATGGCAGCCCACGACGGTGATGGTGCGGTCCCATTTCATGGATGACTCCCCTGCATGATCCGCAGGGTTCCACGGTCCGCGCGATGCTGTAAAGTGCCGCCCGGTCACGCAACGGGAGCAAGCTGGCGATGAAGTACGGTCCCCTCGGCCGCGGTGGATTGATGGTCAGCCGCATCTGCCTGGGCGGCAATTCCTGGGGCGCCGCCGGCAAGCGCGCCTGGGCGCCGTTCGGTCTCGAGGAAAGCCGGCCGTTCTTCAAGCGCGCGCTCGACCTCGGCATCAATTTCTTCGACACGGCCGACGCCTATAACGCGGGCGACAGCGAAACCATCATCGGCGAATGCCTGGTCGC
>JAHFPH010000139.1 GCA_023266845.1 Rhodospirillaceae bacterium | reverse complement strand
GGCGAAGATCAGCAAGCCATCAAGTCCGCGCCGCTTAAGCTCCGCCCGCGTCGCACGCAATCGCTGGTCGAACTCGGCCCTAGGAAAATGTAGCATTTCAACCTCACGCCTGATTTAGGGTCTCATTTCGCGCCGAAATGAGTTGCTTGCTGTTTGTCCCAGTCTCGAGCTTGCCATGGACCTGCCAGATCGGCGGAATGCTCGCCAGTTCCGAGCGTGGAATGTGACAGGCAATGCGGTGGCCGCCCTCGCCTTCCAGTGTCGGTGCCCGCGCGTCGCACACCTCGCCGATTTTTCGCGGACAACGCGCCGTGAACCGGCATCCAACTGTGGAAAAGCTGCGCGGCCCGATCGCCCCGCTGAGGCGCACGCGGCGGGATTGCACATCGGGATCCGGCACCGGCGCCGCCGATAGCAGCGCCTCGCTATAGGGGTGATAGGGAGGCAGCGTGCCGGCGCTTGCCGGGCGCATCTCCATGATGCGCCCCAGATACATGACCGCGATTTCGTCGGCGAAATGCTGCACAAGATTCAAGTCGTGCGTGATGAACAGGAGCGAGGTTCCGAGCGCGTCTTGCAGGTCACTCAGCAGATTGATGATCGATGCCTGCACGGACACATCGAGACCGGAAGTGATCTCGTCGCAGATCACCAGGCGCGGGTTCACCGCGAACGCGCGCGCGATCGCCACGCGCTGCTTTTCGCCGCCCGAAAGCTGGTGGGGAAAGCGTCTTGCATAGCTGGCCGAAAGATGCACCCGTTCCAGCATCTCGGCCACCCGATGATCGAGCGATACATCCGCATTCGCTTGGTAGAGCTTTAGGGGGCGCTTCAACGACTCGCCGATGCGCATGCGCGGGTTCAATGCCTGATCGGGGTGCTGGAAAATGATCTGCACATCGCGCCGAAACGAATGCGCGCGCCATGCGCCCGGGGGCACGGGCTGCCCGTCGAACACTACATCGCCACCCGAAGGCAACAGCCCGACAATCGCCCGCGCCAGGCTGGATTTGCCGCAACCGCTTTCACCTACCAGCCCCAATGTCCGGCCGGCGTATAGGTCCAGATCCACCCCATCGACTGCCGCCACCCGGCTATCGCGGCCGCCAAAAAATCCGCTAATGCCTGCCCTGCGCCCATGCATGACCGCGAAGTTTCTGAGGCTCAACAGGGCCTGGCTCGTATCGACCGCAGTGCGCGGCGCGAACGTGGCGCGCGTGACGGCGGATCGAAGGTCCAGGCCTTTCTCCGTCGCGCGATGGCATGCGACGCGCTGATCGGCGCCGACCGGCTCCAAGGTCGGCTCTTGCGCGCAAACCTCGATCGCCGCGGGGCAGCGCCAACGATACTTGCAGCCTCCGGCCGCGCGCGCGCCCGCCGCTTGGGCCGCGTGCTGGAGCTCGAAGCGCCGCCGCTGGCCGGCGCGGAAGGGGTTCGGCACGCTGTTCAACAGCGCGCGGGTATAGGGATGCCGCGGCAGCCGAAGCACGGCTTCGGCGGCACCTTCCTCGACGATCGTCCCGGCGTATATGACGCCGACGCGATCGGCGATGGTCGCCACGCTGGCGAGGTCATGGGTGATGTACAGGACGGCGGTGCTGTACTCGGCCTGTACGTCCTTGATCAGATCGACGATCTCGGCGGCGGTCGTAGCGTCTAGCGCGCTGGTCGGCTCGTCGAAAATTAGCAATGATGGGCTGCCGGCGATCGCCATTGCTATCATCACACGCTGCTTTTCGCCGCCGGATACTTGATGCGGAAAGCGCGCCATGATCGCATTGGCATCGCCCAATTGGACGCGGCGCAGCAATGCTTCCGCGCGGGCGACCGCCTCGGCGCGCGCGATGCTGGGCTGCTGGCGCCGCACGGATTCCAGCAATTGCTCGCCCAGCGCCATGGTCGGATTCAGCGCCGTACTCGGGTCTTGATAGACGACGCCGATGCGACTTCCACGCAGATCACGCAAGCCGGCGTCATCCAGGCGAAGCAAGTCGCGGCCGTCGAATTCTATCGACCCGGAAAGCGCGACCGCCTCGGGCGGCAGATAACGAAGGATGGCATAGGCAAGCGTGCTCTTGCCGGATCCAGATTCCCCCACCAGGGCCAATATCTCGCCACGGCGAATGGTCAGCGACACGTTGGACAGGGCCTGGCGCTGTCCCGCGGCGGTTTGATACGCGATCCCCAGCCCCTCGATGCAAAGCCCCGATGAGCCGCCGGGATTTCCCACGCCCGCGTTCATGCCTCGCCCACGCGCGGGTTCAGGGCATCGCGCAGCCCGTCGCCGAATAGATTGAAGCCGATTGCGACCACGGCGATGCTCAACCCCGGCCAAAGCGCCAACCATGCGCTGCGCTGAAGGAAGGAGCGCGCTTCGGCGATCATCAGCCCCCAATCCGGGCTGGGTGGCTGCACGCCGAGACCCAGATAGCTGAGCGTTGCGCCAAGCATCACGGCGAAGGCCACGCGGATCGAGGATTCCACGATCACCGGCGCCGCGACATTCGGTAATATCTCGCGGAACATGATGTACGCGCTCGACTCGCCGCGCGCCCGGGCCGCGTTGACATAGTCGCGGGTGCGTTCGGACAGCACCACCGAACGCGTTATTCGCGCCATCGACGGTGTGAACGCGATCGCCACGGCGATCACGGCATTGGTGGCGTTGCCGCCCAGGACGGTCAAGATAAGCAACGTGAACAGCAGATTCGGAATCGCCATCTTGGCGTCGATCAGGCGCATCACGATCTCGTCGGCGCGCCCGCCGACGTAACCCGAAACCAGCCCGATACACATGCCGAAGGTCGTACCGAGCATCGTGGCCGTCAGGCCGAATACGATCGTCGAGCGTGCGCCCCAGAGGATGCGACTGAATATGTCGCGGCCGAATTGATCGGTCCCCAGCCAGAACGCGGCGCTGGGTCCTTGCAGCCGGGCGCGCACGTGGAATTGAGTGGGGTCGTATGGCGCAAGAAACGGCCCGGCTACGGCAAGAAACAGCGCGAACGAGATGAGCGCTAGGCCCGCCACGCCCAACGGATTGCGTATCAGGCGGGTAGCGATCTCACGCATAGACGATTCTTCGGTCGAAATAGGCGTACAGCAGGTCCGACAGCAGGCTTGTCGTGGCGTACAAGGTGGCAAGCACGACGGCGGCGGCCTGGATCATCGGCAGGTCCCGGTTCTGAACAGCGAAGATCAGCAACCGGCCGAGGCCAGGAAACGCGAACACTTCCTCGACGACGATCACGCCGCCAATCAGATAGCCGATATCGAGCGCGACCACCGTTATGGTCGGCAACATCGCGTTCGGCAGCGCGTGATGCAGCAAGACCTGCCAGGGCTTCAGCCCCTTCAGCACCGCTGTTCGGATATAGTCGGTGCGGAGAACATCGACCATCTCCGAGCGCACCTGCCGCGCGATATGCGCGATCAGGACGATCGTCAGGGCAAGCACCGGCAGGATGAAATGCCGCAGCCACTGCCACAACCCGGCCTGTACCGGTTCATATCCTCCGGCGGGAAACCAGCCGAGCTCGGGCCGCGCCAGGGCAACGATCAGAAGCGTGGCGATGACGAACTCCGGAATCGACACGCCGATATATCCCAACGTGCCGACCGCGAAATCGCCGCAACGGCCACGATTCAGCGCAGCGAAGACACCCAACGGAATTGAGATGGTCACCACCAGGACCAAGGAAAGCGCGGCCAGCGTCATCGACCGACCGAACGCCAGCATCACGGCGGGCATCACCGGTACGTGGTCACGCATCGAGACCCCCCAGTCCAAGGTCACGATGCCGCGGAGCCAGCGCAGATACTGATGCCACCACGGATCATTTAGCCGAAGCTCGCTTTCCAGCGCGAGTAGCGTTTCCTTGGTCGCGAACTCGCCCAGAATCATCACCGCGGCATTGCCCGGTAGAATCTGCGTGATGAAAAAGACGAGGAAAGAGACCAGCCAAAGAATCAGGATGGCGGAGCCCAGTCGTTTGAGCAGATAGGCTGCCGACATCGGCCAAGCCTTTCCATAAGGGTTGAGACTGGCGCGGGCCTATTTGCGCATCGCCCCACCATCAGCCAACGATACCTCTTCCAGGAAGTATTGGCCGCCACGGGGGTGGATTCGGTAATTCACGACCCATTTCTGGCTGGCGGAAAGGATATCCTGGAAGAAAGGAATGATATAGGGACATTCCGCATTCAGCAGCGATTGAGCGTCGCCGTAGAGCTTGCCGCGGGCGGCCGGGTCGCGGGTTGCGCGCGCGCGGCGCACCAGGTCGTCGAATGCGGCGTTGTTCCACTGCGTGTCGTTCCACGGCGCGTCCGTCGTGAACAGCAATCCGAACAACGCGTCTTCCGTCGGCTGCATGTTCCAGTTCGCCACGTAGAAATTCGCCTTGCGCCAGATCGTGACGTTATAGGCGTCGTATGCGATGGTCTGAACGTCGATATCGAAGCCGGCTGGTTTGGCCAGCTCTTTCACGGCAATGCCGAGCGCCGAGCGCGCGGCCGGCCGGTTCGCGCAATACAGGACGATCCTCAGGCCATTCGGATACCCCGCCTCGGCCAGCAACTTCTTCGCTTGTGTGATGTCTTGGCGAACGGGCGGCATCGCTCGATAGAAGGGATACTCGCTGGAAATCGGGCTATCGGCCGCAACCCGCCCGAACCCCTGAAGCACGAGATCGACCAGCGCCTGCCGGTCAAGCGAGAATTGCAACGCCCGGCGCACCCGCACATCGTCGAACGGCTTTTGGTCCGTACGCAACACGAGATTGAAAAACCGCCCGGATTGCACCCGGTAGGTTTGGATCGCGGGGTTCTTCGATACCTGATCGAAGTCGGTTTCCGCCAACCCAAGCATGATGTCCGATTCTTTGTTGAGAAGAGCGGCCAACTCCGCAGCCAAGTCGGGGTAGATCCGCTGTTCGATCGCATTGACGTAAGGCTTACCCGCCTGAAAATATCTAGGGTCGCGCTCGACCCGCAGAATACGGCCCGGCTCATAGTCTTTAAGCTTGAACGGCCCGGTACCGTAGTCGGCGGTTTCCAGCAGCTTGATATCTTTTTCCAGAATCTCGGCGGGAACGATACGGGCATCGTTATGCGCGAGCGCGACAGGCAGGTCGCTGAAGGGATAATTCAACGTCACCTTCACGGCCGCCGGGCCCGCCTCCATCGCCTCCTTGATCGGCGACAGGGCGGCGCGCGCCGGCGAAGCCGTCGCGGGATCGAGCATTGCCTTGATGCTGGCGATGGCATCGCGCGGGGTCACTTCGCGGTTCACGCCGCGGAACATCGCGCCGCGGCGTAGTTGGAACGTCCATACGGTCAAGTCCTGGTTGGCGTCCCACCGCGTCGCCAGGTCCGGCAACGCCTCCATCTTCCAGCCGAGCCGCGTCAGGCCGGAATACATCATCTCGCCGGCCATATAGTCCGATGCGTTGCTATGACGCAGCGGATTCAGCGTATTGACACGTTGGCTGATGCTGATGCGCAGCAGCCCGCCGCGCACCGGCGTTTGCGCGCGTAGTCTAGGCGTGCCGGCGAGCATCGCGGCCGACACGGCTGATCCCAGGAGGAATGCGCGACGGCCCAATCGTGGAAGCAATGTCAGTGCCGGCATCTTGAAAACTCCCCTGCCAGGCGCGCGCCGGCACCCGCCGACCGGCGCCAACCCCAGACAAGAAATCGTGGCAGCTAACTCCAAGATTCTCAACTATTCTTTCTAGTTCAGTCGTAGAACATGAAAAATTAGCTGGATATGCTAAAATGAGCGCAGCGTGCCGACGCACATCGCCGTCCCATCCGGTTGCCGCCCAGCGCTTGGCACTAATTGCCAGAATCGCGGGCGTATGCCGCGCGACCGGGCGCTTCGCGGATAAACAGCTGGGGGATTTCCCGATGGCTAATCCGAAGGACAAATCGCCGCAAAACGGCCGCGTGCTGGATCGAACCGATCGCCGCATCCTTACCCGCATCCAGGCCAACGGGCGGCTGACGAACAAGCAACTGGCGGAACTCGTAAACCTGTCGCCGACGCCGTGCCTCAGGCGCGTGAACCTGCTGGAGCAGGCCGGGTATATCGAGCGCTACCGGGCCGTTCTGCGCCCGGCGAAACTCGGCTACACGATCCGTGCATTTCTCACCATCAAACGCACGCGCGAATCGCATCGCGAGACGGTGTGGCAGCGCATGCTGGCGATTCCCGAGGTGATCGCGTGCCATGTCGTCAGCGGCGACTTCGACCTGCTGGTCGAGGTTGTCGCGCGCGACATGGAGCATTATGCGAATCTGACCTTGAAGACCATCACGTCGATCGACGGCGTGCACGATCTCCGCAGCACCTTTTCAATCCAGGCCTTGAAGACCGATGGCGATCTTCCGATCGTGGAGGCCGACAAACCGCGCTCGTAGTGCTATCGCCAAGACCAGCGGAGAGATACTGAGACGCCTGGTTCCGGTCTATGATGGGGGCGCCCAATAAGGATGAATGGAGGCCGCCATGCGCAAATCCGACCGCCTCTGGTCCATCTCCCGGCGCCGTATCCTTGGCGGCATAGCCGCTTTCGGCGTGGGTGGACTTCCGCAGTATTGGCCCGCGGTGGCACTCGGGCAGGGCGCGCCGCGGCGGGGCGGCGTTTTGCGGGTGAGCGTGGTGCGGCGGCCGAACACGCTTAACCCGCTGCGCCATATCAACGAGGCGGAATACGTGCTGGGCGAGCTTATGTACAACGCGCTGACTCGCCTGGACTACGACATGAAACCGGCCCCCGACCTCGCCTTGTCGTGGGAGCCGAACGCCGACGTGACCGAGTGGACGTTTCATCTGCGCCCGAACGTCAAGTTCCACCACGGCCAGGCCATGACGTCGCGCGATGTAGTGGCCACGTACGAAGCGCTGTTGGATGAAAAAACCGCCTCACCCGGCCGCCGCAACGTAGGACCGATAGAAAAGGTGATCGACGTCAACCCGAAGACTGTGCGTTTCAAACTCTCCACGCCTTATGCGGACCTTCCGGCGGTACTTGCGCATACAACCGCCAAAATCCTGCCGGTCGATGCGCTTAATCGCGATCTAAAGGAGCTGACCAACACGGAATACGGCACCGGGCCGTTTCGGCTGAAAGAATACGACCCGAGCCGGCTTTGCCGGGTCGAACGCAATCCAGACTACTTTCTCAAGGATCTGCCATACCTGGATGCGCTGGAGGAAGTGTTCTACCCCGACGCCGCAGCCGAAGTCGCCGCGTTCCTCAACAAGGAACTCGACATCATGCTCGAGGTGCAAGGCTCGGATTTTGAGCGCATCAAGTCGGCGCAAGGCGCCGAAGCGATCGAGGTACCGTCAGGACGCTTCCCGAACCTGGTTCTTGGATGTGACGCGAAGCCTTTCGACGATCCGCGCGTGCGGCAAGCACTGTCGCTCGCACTCGATCGCAAGCAACTGGTCGATCTCGTGCTTGACGGATTCGGCCAACCGGCCGCTGACACCCCGGTTTCCTCGTCCTACCGGTATTTCAAGGACAGCGGCGCTCCGAAATTCGACGTGGCGGAGGCGCGCCGGTTGCTGTCCGAAGCGGGGTATCCCAAGGGCATCGAGATCACCCTGGTCGCCGCTAACAGCCCCGCCATCCGCGGGCGCCTGGCCATCGCGGTGCGCGAGCTGGCGCGGCCCGCGGGGTTCAACATCAATGTTCAGATGATGCCCTACGACACCTATCTCGCGCAGGTGTGGAAGAAGGGCAATTTCTATGTCGGCTGGTACAACATGCAGCCGACCGAAGATGGTATCTTCAAACAGCTCTACACATCAGACGCGGTCTGGAACGAAACGCGCTGGAACAACCAGGAATTCGACAAGCTCATCGAGCGCGCCCGCATATCGGTCGATGACAAGGCGCGGCGCGAGCTTTACGGACAAGCGCAGGAGTTGATGCGGCGCCAGGTGCCGGCGATCATCCCGGTTTTCGTCGACTTGCTGGCCGCACGACAGAAATACGTCCAGGGTTATAGGCACCACCCGCGCGGCGCTATTTTCAACTTCGCGAGCGTGTGGCTCGCCGACGGCGCGCCGAAGCGCACCTAGCGCTTCCTGCAACGGGGAAATCGTGGACAAGAAGAAAATAATCGACTCGGTGGATGTTCAGGCAAGCCTCGCGTTCCTGTCCCGGATGGTCCAATTCAAGAGCTATAGCCGAAGTCCCGGCGAAAGCGATCTCTCCCGGTTCATGGTGGAGAGCATGAAGGGTCTGGGCATTGACACCGATCTGCAAGAGGTAGAGCCGAACCGCTACAACGCGATAGGTACGTTAAGGGGCACCGGCGGCGGGAAAAGCCTGCTGTTCAACGGCCATGTCGACACCAACCCGGTTACCGAGGGCTGGACGGTCGATCCCTGG
>JAHFPH010000017.1:7763-37221 GCA_023266845.1 Rhodospirillaceae bacterium | reverse complement strand
GCGCAAGCGCGCCGATGCCGAGCGCGCGGCGCTGACGGCCGAAACCCAGCGCATCGAGCGCATGCTCGCGGAAAGCGCCGAGGAACAACGCAGCGCCGCTGGCGAGCGCCGTCGGCAGACCGAGCTGGCCGACCGGCTGCGGGCCGAGGCGCGCGATAACGAGGAATTGATCGCGGCCCTGGTCAAGGAGCGCCGCGCGCGCGAAGAAGCCGACCGCATGGCGCGCGAGGAGGCGGAACGCAAGGCTAGGGCGGAAGAGGACAAAAAAGCGGCAACCCGCCAGCAACGGGCCTCCCTGCCGCCACCGCCGGGCATCGCTCCGCCCGCGCCCGCAGCGCCGCCGCCCGCCATGGGCGAGCGCCCGAAAGAGCCGATGCTGATCGCGCCGGCCCGCGGCGCGATGCTCAATCCGGTTCCGGGGCGAATCGTGCGCCAATACGGCCAGACCGACGATTCCGGCACCGCCAGCAAAGGGGTCGTGTTCGACGCCGGGGCCAAGGCCCGGGTGGTGGCACCCTATGACGGGCAGGTGGTCTATGCCGGGCCGTTCCGCGGCTATGGCCGCATCTTGATCATCGAACATGGCGGTGGGTATCATACGTTGCTGTCCGGTCTTGGGCGCATCGACTGCGCCGTCGGCCAACGGGTCGTGGCCGGGGAGCCCGTTGCCGCGATGGGCGAGCAGAGCGGCGCCGGCCTATACGTCGAACTCAGGCGCGACGGACAGCCCGTCAATCCCGTGCCATGGCTTGCCGCCGGTAACGGCTTCTAACGCCGGATTTATCCAGTCGCCGCCCAGGGGCGGCAGAACAGCGAGAGTAAACCCAATGCGTTACCTCCGTTTAGCCGCGTTGACGTTGCTGGCTTTCGTCATTCCCGCAGTACAGGCGGGACCGTCGAACACCAACAGTTCCGAGACCTATCGCCAGCTCAATCTGTTCGGCGACGTGTTCGAGCGCGTGCGCGCCGACTATGTCGAACAGGTCGGCGACCAGGAGCTGGTCGAATCGGCGATCCAGGGGATGCTGAGCTCACTCGACCCGCATTCCAGCTACATGAACGCCAAGAACTTCCGCGACATGCAGGTGCAGACGCGCGGCGAGTTCGGAGGCCTGGGTATCGAGGTGACGATGGAGAACGGCCTGGTCAAGGTCGTCTCGCCGATCGACGAAACGCCCGCAGCGCGCGCCGGCGTCAAACCCAACGACTTCATCACGCATCTGGACGGCGAGGCGGTGATGGGCCTGAGCCTGCAAGAGGCCGTCGAAAAGATGCGCGGGCCGGTGAATTCCGACATCAAGCTGACGATCCGGCGCGAAGGCCGCGACCAGCCGCTCGAGGTCACGCTGACGCGCGCGGTGATCAAGATCCAGTCCGTGCGCAGCCGCGCCGAGGACAATGTCGGCTATATCCGCGTCACAACTTTCAACGAGCAGACCGACAAGGGGCTGGAAAAAGCGATCGAAAGCCTGAAAAAAGAGATCGGCGGCAAGCTGATCGGCTTCGTGCTCGATCTGCGCAACAACCCGGGCGGACTGTTGGACCAGGCGATCGCCGTGTCCGACGCGTTCCTCGACAAGGGCGAGATCGTCTCGACCCGCGGCCGCAACGCCGAGGAAGGCCAGCGCTACAACGCGCGGCCCGGCGACCTCGCTTCCGGCCTGCCGGTCGTGGTGCTGATCAACGGCGGCTCGGCTTCGGCGTCCGAGATCGTGGCCGGCGCGCTGCAGGACCACCACCGCGCGGTGCTGATGGGCACCAAAAGCTTCGGCAAGGGCTCGGTGCAGACCATCGTGCCGCTGCCGGGCCATGGCGCCATGCGGCTGACCACCGCGCGCTACTACACGCCGTCCGGCCGCTCGATCCAGGCCAAGGGAATCGAGCCCGACATCATCGTCGAGCAGGGCCACCTGGAAGCCGAGAAGGCCGCCGGCGGGCGCAGCGAGAAGGATCTGCGCGGCGCGCTGGCCAATCCCGACGACAAGAAAAAAGACGACAGCGCGAAGCCCGAGGCCAAACCGGAAGCCAAACCGGAAGCCAAGCCCGAGGCGACGCCCGACGACAACAAGCCCGACGCGAAGCCCGCGGCCAAGAAGGACGGCAAAAAGGAACCGGCCAAGGTGGCCAAGGCCGACCGGCCCGAGGACTATCAGCTCGACCGCGCGCTCGACCTCTTGCGCGGGGTGACGTTGTTCAAGGGGCGTATGGTCAATTAGCCTGAAGAAATCCCGGGCGCGGCGTTCCGGCATCAAGACGCCCTACGCGGACCGTCCGTACCGCGACTGCGTGGGCGTGGCGCTGTTCAATCGCCGCGGCCTCGTTTGGGCCGGCCGGCGCGTGGACGACCCCGGCGGTCCCGCCGGCGCCCATTGGCAGATGCCGCAGGGCGGAATCGACCCCGGCGAAACGCCCGAACAGGCCGCGTTGCGCGAGCTCAAGGAAGAGATCGGCACCGACAAGGCCGCGGTGGTCGGCAAGATCGCCGATTGGCTCAGCTACGACGTGCCGCCCAAGCTGGCCGACCGGGTTTGGGGCGGGCGCTATCGCGGCCAACGGCAGCTCTGGTTCGCATTGCGCTTCACCGGCACCGACAAGGATATCGACCTTAAGGCGCATGGCGAGGTCGAGTTCGCCGAATGGCGCTGGATGAAGCTCGGCGAGCTGCCCAAGTCCGTCATCGGCTTCAAGCGCGACATCTACGCCCGGATCGCCACCGAATTCGCGCGGTTCTCGACGCCCGCCGCGTGACCGCCGTTCCGGTTGCGCGGCGCGGCTTTCCCGTCGCATGATCGCGCATGGCGGAGCCGGGCGCGGTCGAAAGCCCCGGAAAACGCAAGGGAGTTTTCCGGAAAATGGCGCAAATCCTGTTCAAAAACGCCAAACTGCTCGACCCGGAGAAGGACGAGCTCGAGGGCGGTTTTTCGGTACTCGTTGAAGGTTCAACGATCCGCGCGGTCTCGGGCAAGCCGATCAAGGCGCCGAAAGCCGGCGTGGTGGACTGCAAGGGCCGCACGCTGATGCCCGGCCTGATCGACAGCCATGTGCATGTCCTGCTGTCGGAAGTGAACATCCGCTATCTGGAAGCCGTGCCCATGACGCTCGCCACCATGCGCGGGGCCGGGCTGATGAAGGCGATGATCGACCGCGGCTTCACCACGGTGCGCGACACGGGCGGCGCCGACTGGGGCATCCGCGACGGCGTGGCTCAAGGGCTGTTGCCCGGCCCGCGCATGTTCATCGCCGGCCGCGCCATCGGGCCGACCGGCGGGCATTCCGACGCGCGACGGCGCACCGACTATCTCGGCGGCGCCTGCAAGTGCTGCAACGCCATGACGTTCTGCCTGGACATCGCGGACGGCGCCGACGGCGTGCGCGCCGCCGCGCGCGAGCAATTGCGCCAGGGCGCCGACCAGATCAAGATCATGGTCTCGGGCGGCGTGGCCAGCCCCTACGATCCGCTCGACTCGCGCCAGTTCTCGCTGGACGAGATCAAGGCGGCGGTGGAAGAGGCCGAGGCTTTCGGCAAATACGCCCAGGCCCATGCCTATACTCCCGACGCCATCCAGCGCGCGGTGGGTCAGGGCGTGCGCACCATCGAGCACGGCAACCTGATCGACGAGAAATCGGCCAAGCTGATGAAGCAGAAGGGCGCCTACATGGTCGCCAACCTGATCGCCTATTACGCCATGAAGGAACGCGCGGCCCAGTTCGGCATGACGCCCGAGATGCTGGCCAAGAACGACATGGTGATCGACGGCGGCCTGCGCTCGCTCGAGATCTGCAAGCGCGCGGGCGTGAAAGTCGGTTACGGCAGCGATCTTTTGGGCGCGCTGCAGACCGAGCAGAGCCGCGAGTTCCTGCTGCGGCGCGAGGTGCTGACGCCGATCGAGATCATCCGTCAGGCCACGCTGGTCGGCGCCGAGATCGTGCGCATGAAAGACAAGCTCGGCGTCGTCAAGCCCGGCGCTTTCGCCGACATCCTGGTGGTCGACGGCGACCCGATCAAGAAGCTCGAACTGCTGACCGAGCAGGGCAAGCATCTCTCCGTCATCATGAAGGCCGGGCAGTTCCACAAGAACCGGCTGGCGGCGTGACGGAAGGGGTGGCGTGATGGCGACGACGGCCATGCCGGTTGCAAGCGCCGTCCTAGGCGCGGATCGGCGCTGGCTGTTCCGCGCGGCGCTCTATACCGCCGCCGGCCTCGGCTATGCGGTGATCGGGGCGCCGATCCTGTTCGTCAGCTGGCTCAGCTTCTTTTCCAACGAAATCGTCTCCTTCCCGCCGCAGGGCTACACGCTGCGCTGGTTCCCGCACATCCTCGACCAGAACAATTTCGTGTCGGGCTTCGCCACCAGCTTCCAGGTCGGCGTGGTGGCGATGCTCGGCGGATTGCTTCTGGGCGTGCCAGCCAGCCTGGTCCTGGCGCGCCGGCGTTTCCTGGGGCGCGAGGCGCTGAACACGCTGTTGATCCTGCCCTTGGTCGTTCCTGGTGTCGTAGCGGGCACCTCGATCTACGTGTTCCAGGTCGAGGCCGAGCTCTTGACCGGCTTGCCGCTCTTGGGTTCGGTCGCGGGCCTGGTGCTGGCGCATGTGATGATCACGATTCCCTGGACCGTGCGTCTAGTCGCGGCCAGCCTTGCCGGATTCGACCGCTCGATCGAGGAGGCGGCGCTGAATCTCGGCGCCACGCCGCTTAAGACGTTCCTGAAGGTCACGCTGCCGGTGATCCGCCCGGGCGTGGTGGCGGCGGCGCTGTTCGGCTTCATCGTCTCGTTCGGCAATCTGGAAATGACGCTGTTCCTGGTGGCGCCCGGCGTCACCACGCTGCCGATCGCCATCCTGCAATACCTGCAATGGCGCATCGATCCGACCATCGCCGCCGTTTCCTTCCTGCAGATCCTGCTGATCGGCGCGGGCATGCTGCTGACCGACCGCTACGTCAAGCTGACGCGGGTGCTGTGAGGCCGGCATGGTACGCTATGCGTCCGGCGCCGCATCCGCGTAAACGAAGGGTTTCAACCACGGACATGTGCAACAAGGGAGTACCGCGATGAGCAAGACGACGTTTCGCATTTCTCGCCGCCGGCTGGTGCAGGTCACCGGCGCGGCGGCCGGTATGGCCGCGCTGGGGCCGTTCGGCCGGGCGCGCGCCCAGGCTGCGGGCAAGGTGGTTGTCGGCACCTGGGGCGGCGACTATTCCAAGCTGCTGAGCAAGAACATCGACACGCCCCTGCTGGCGCCGAAAAATTACGAAGTGGTGCACGACATCGGCGGCGATCCCGAACGCCGCGCCAAGATGCGGGCCGAAGCGCGCCTGCCGCGCGGCACGTCCGACGTCCAGGGCTTGAGCGCCGCGCAGATGTTCGAGATGAGCGCAGCCGAGCTGACCCTGCCGGTCGACTACGCCAAGATACCGAATGCCAAGAATCTGGTGCCGCAGATGAAATACCCCTACGGCATCGGCCATATCTATTCGGGCAAGGTGATCCTGTACAACCCGAAGCTCGTCTCGGCGCCCACCAGCTTCGCCGACTGCCTCGATCCCAAGCACGGCGCCAAGCTCGGCATCATCGACATCCAGTACCAGTTCACCATGATGGCTGCGGGCATCGCCTCGGGCGGATCCATGACCAACTACGATCCGGGCAAGGAACGCCTGCTGGCCTGCAAGAAGGCCGGTGCGAAAATCTATCCGACCAACGAGGCGCTGGCCGCCGCGTTGAAGAACGAAGAAATCGCGCTGTGCATCATGTGGAAAGCGCGCGCGGTGCAATGGCAGAAAGCGGGCATCAACGTCGAGACCGTCGCGCCCAAGGAGGGCGTGCCGCTGTACATCTCCGGCTTCGTCATCCCGAAGAACGCGCCGAACAAGGACGGCGCGCATGCCTGGCTCAACGCCATGCTCGAGCCTTCGGCGCAGGAGGCCTTCGCCGAGGACATGGGCTACAACCCCACCGTCACCAACGCCAAGGTGCCGGCCGAAACGCAAAAGCGCATCGGCTTCAACGCCGACGAGCAGAAGCGGCTGGTCGACTTGGACTACGGCTACCTGGCGCAGAACGACGCGGCGTTGAAGGAGTGGTGGGACAAAGTGTTCAAGGGCTAAGCCCCGCTTCTCGAGGCAGGGCCGGCACGATGACGGCGGCGGCGATCGAAGCGCCCCAGCGCGTACACGAGAGGCGCTTCACCGCCGCCGCCATGATCGGCCCGGCTTCGGTCGTCGTCGTGATCGGCCTGGCGCTGCCGATCGTGATCCTGTTCCGCTACAGCCTGAACCAGTTCACGCCCATCAAGGGCATGATCGACGCGTTCACCGTCGCGAACTACGTCAAGTTCTTCACCGACCCGTTCTACATCACCGTGCTGCTGCGCACGGTGCGCGTGGCGGCGATGTGCACCGCGATCTGCCTGCTGCTCGGCTTTCCGCTCGCCTATTGCCTGGCGCGCACGCGCTCGCGCTTCAAGAACCTGATGCTGATGGCGGTGATCCTGCCGCTGTTCGTGGGCAACGCGGTGCGGGCGGCGGGCTGGATGGTGATGTTCGGCAATCGCGGCTTCTTCAATTCGATCTTCCTGGCGCTGGGCGTCGTCGATAAACCGCTCGACATCATGTACACCGAATTCGCGGTGGTCGTGGGCATCACCGCCGTCAACATGCCGTTCGTGGTGCTGACGTTGCAGGCGGTGATCGAGGGCATCGACCGCGCGGTGGAGGAAGCGGCCTTAAGCCTGGGCGCGGGGCCGATCGCCACTTTCCGGCGCGTGGTGTGGCCCTTGGCGATGCCCGGCATTCTGGCCGGCACGATCCTCTGCTTTATCCTGGCGATGAACGCCTACGCCACGCCCGTGCTGCTGGGCGGTCCGCGCTTCCAGATGATGGGTCCCACCGTCTATGGCCAGTTCGCGGGCGTCAACAACTGGCCGTTCGGGGCGGCGCTGTCGTTCATCCTGATGACCGCCACGCTGACGCTCACCGTGGTCGCCAATCTGGTGGTGCAGCGGCGCTACCGGCGATAAGGACCCGCCGATGCGCAATCTCGCCGAGCAATTCCTACGCTTCTGTTCCGTCGGCGTGCTGGCGGCGATCGGGCATTACGGCACGCTGGTTCTGCTGGTCGCCGGCTTGGCCTTCAGGCCCGTGCCGTCGGCGCTCGCCGCCTATCTGGTGGGCGGGGTGATCTCGTATGCGTTCAATTACCGCTGGGTTTTCAGCTCGGCCAAGCAGCACCGCGTGGCGGTGCCGCAATTCGTCTCCGTCGCCGCCGTGGGTTTCGTGCTCACGGGCGTCAGCATGTCGATCCTCACCGGCTCAATCGGCCTGCATTGGTTCGCGGCCCAGCTCGCCACCACCGGGCTGGTGATGCTCTGGTCGTTCGTCGCCAATCGGCTGTGGACGTTCGGCGCGCCGGGCGGGGCAGGAAGATGAGCGCGCCGGTGCCTTTCACGCTGTGCGCCGACGATTACGGCATCGCGCCGGGTGTGTCGTCGGGGATTCGCGAGCTGCTGGCGCGCGGGCGCTTGTCGGCGGCCTCGTGCCTGGTGGTATCGCCGCATTTCGCGGCCGCAGTGCCGGCGCTGCGCGATCTACGGCACGACGCCGATATCGGCCTGCACCTCGCGCTAACGCAGTTCCAGCCGCTTGGCCCGATGCCGGCCCTGGCGCCGCAGGGGCGGCTGCCGGCGATCGGAAAGCTGGTGATCTTGGCGTACCGGCGCAAGCTGGACCCGGTGGAGATCGGCGCCGAGATCGACCGTCAGCTCGATGCGTTCGAAAAGGCGATGGGCCGCCCGCCGGACTATGTCGACGGGCATCACCATGCGCATCAATTGCCCGGCGTGCGCGAGGCGCTGTTGCAGCGGTTCCAAATCCGCCTGCCCAAGGAAACGGCGCTGCGCCTGTGCGCCGAACCATACGGCGCGGTGCTGCGGCGCGGCGCGTCGGTGCTGCGCGCCGGTGTGGTCGCAGCGCTCGGCGCGGGCATGCAGCGCCTGGCGATGGCGGCGGCGATTCCAGGCAACCGGCGCTTCGCTGGGGTGCGCGATTTCAACGAAAGCCGAACCTATCGCGACCTGTTCCGCCGGTTCATCCTCGGTGCGCCGCGGGGCCTGGCAGTGATGTGCCATCCCGGCCTGCCCGACGCGGCGCTGGCGGCGCTCGACCCTGTCACCGATGCGCGCGCGGGCGAATACGCCTATCTCGCGGGCGACGTGTTTCCCGCCGACCTCGCGGTCGCCGGCATGCGCCTGGCGCGGTTCAGGGAACTGAACGCGCGATGAACGTCATGCGCGCGGGATTGATGCCGAAATTGGGCCGGCGCCGCTCGGCGGCGAATCCGGCCGCGGCGAGGCGCGCGATCATCTCGGTTTCGCCATAGCGGCTCAGGCCCAAGGATTGCCGCAGCCGGCGATAATCGGAAAAAAACGTCGCGGCCAGGCCCAGCAGCGCGGCGAACAAGAACCCCTCGCCAAGGGCGAAGCGCAGCAGCGCCTTGGTGTCGGCCAGGGTGGTGTCGCCCGGCGGCAGCACGTCGGCCAGCACCAGCGCCCCGCCGGGTTTTAGCCACCGCCGCCAGCGCGGCAACAGCCGCGAGAATTCCTCCGCGCTTACGTATTGCAGCACCGAGTTGACCGCGATCAGATCAAACATTCCGCCGCTTAAATGCTCCAGCCCTGCTTCGTCCAGTACAGAGATGTTCGCGGCCACGCCGAATCGCTCCGCCAGCCGCGCGCGCGATTCCGACGCCGTATCGTAGAGATAAAGCCTGCCGACACGCGCCGCGATGCGGCCCGCCTCCAGCGCCTCGCCGCAGCCATAGTCCAGCAGCGCCGCGTCCGGCGCGGGATTCAGCGACAGGATGTCGTCGGCCACGCGGCGGCAATGCGCCGCGAGGTGCCGGTCGTTGACATAGATGCGGTTGCGGCGATTCCAGAACTCGCGCCACGAGCTTGCGGTTGGGCTGCTCATACAGTCCTCATGCTTCGCCAAGCTCAGCATGAGGACATTTCTTTTGCCTCATCCTGAGCCTGTCGAAGGATGAGGCGGTATCACGAAACCGGATTTGCGGAAACTGGCGTCCGGCCTACTGTGCGGCGGAGAAGGACGAGCGGCGCGGGCGCGGAGCGGGCGCTGTGTCGCTCGCGGTGCGGTCGCCCGGCGTAAGCCTGAGCGGCAGCAGCGGGTACGGTGCCTGGCTGGCCACGGGCTCCAGCCCCTCGGTTTGGCTCACGATATACAGCGGCCGGCGCTTGGCCTCTTCGTACAGCCGCCCCAGATACGCGCCGAACAGGCCCATGGTCAAAAGCTGCACGCCGCCCAGCACCATCACCGCCACGATGATCGAGGCGTAACCGGGCACGTCCGCGCCCAGAATCAGCGTGCGGAACACGAAGAACAGGCCCAGCAGCAGCGACGGCACGGCGACCAGCGCGCCCAGCCACGCGCAGGCAGTCAGCGGCTTGGTGCTGAACGACACCAGGCCGTCGGTCGCCAAACGCAGCAGCCGGCCGAAGCGCCAGGCGCTTTTGCCCTCGCGGCGCGGCTCGGGGTCGAACAGCACGCCGGTGTGGCGGAACCCGACCCAGGCATACAGGCCCTTCATGAAGCGCGCGCGCTCGGGCATCGCTTTCAGCGCCTCGACCACGCGGCGGTCCAGCAGGCGGAAATCGCCGGCGCCGTCGGGAATCTCGACATCGGCTAGGCGCTCGAACACCCAATAGAACAGCCGCGCTGTGGTGCGGCGCAGCCAGCCCTCTTCCTCGCGGGTGCGACGCTGCGCATAGACCATGTCGTACCCAGCGCGCCATTTCGCGACGAAGCTTTCGATCAGCTCGGGCGGGTGCTGCAAATCGGCGTCGATCAGCACCGCGGCGTCGCCGCGCGCCGCGTCCATGCCCGCGGTCAGCGCCACTTCCTTGCCGAAATTGCGCGACAGCGCCACCAGGCGGATCGCCGGCTCGCGCTCGCGCCACGCCAAAAGGCCGGCCCAGGTGGCGTCGGTGCTGCCGTCGTCCACGCACAAAACCTCGTAATCGAGCCCCAGTCGGTCGAGCGCCGGCAGCAGGCGGTGCATGAACGGATCGATATTGGCGAGCTCGTTCCGCATCGGAACGATCACCGAAAGTTCGGGCGCAGCGCCTGCCCGCCGACCAGTCATCGCGAGAGCCTCCCGGACGCAACCATGGGCGGCGCCGTTGGCCGGCGCCGCGTTTTGCCTCTCCGACAACGGGCGGGGAGGCAGGTCTATTCCCACGAAATCGTGATCTAAGGTGTTAACTCAAGCTTTTTCAATGACTTGATGAACGTCCGGGGGATGCGCGCAGGTCGTAAACCCGGGCTAAAACGGCCCCGAAGCGCCGCACATCGGCGAATACCGGCGAATCGGCCAGGGTCGGCCGTACCGGGCATTGATAGCGCGTGTTGCTGATGAAGAAATCTGCGTTGGTGACGTCCTGCCACGGCACCAGCACATAGCCCGGCGGATAGAACAGCTCAGCCGATTGCTCGGGCCCGCACACCGTCACGCGCCAGGGCCGCGCGCGCGTAGGGCCTTCGCCGTGCAGCTTCAGGCGCTGATCCATCTCGGCCACGATCTCGCGGAACGCGATGCCCCAATAGTCCAGCTCGAAGCGCCCCTCCGCGCCGGCCGTGCCGCCGACATAGGCGTTGTAGACGACGTACTGATAGGGATGGCTACGCGCCATCAGCATGGCCTGGTTGGCGACGGTGAGGGTCAGCAGCGCCGTCGCCGCGCCGCGCCCCACGGCGCCTGTGAGGATCAGCCAGCCCAACGCCAGCGCCACGGCCACCATCACCGCCGGCATCACGAAGAACATGTGGCGCAGCCCGTCGAACAGCACCGATCCGGTCAGCGGCGCATAGACCATCGGAAAGGCAATGGTCAGCGCCAGCAGCAAATGCGGCAACATCGGCGCGTACGGGCCGCGCCGCCCGCGCCACAGCGCCGCCGCGCCCATGAGGCATGCGGCGATGAATGCCGGCGCCGCGATCTCGGGCAGCATGATCGCGAAGAAGGCCGGCTCGTAGTACCAGGGCACGTCAGTCGAATCCACGATCATGCCGAAATAGGGAAAATCAAACTTGATCGGGAAATGGTTGAACGACTTGAACGCCTCGATCGGACCGGCGATCGGCTTGGACTGCGCCCAGGGCCAGCTCAAATACATGATCGCCAGCGCGATCGCGCTCGCGGCGGCGGCCGGCGCGATAAGCCCTGCGAGCTGCCGCGCCACGCGCGGCAACGGCACGCGGTCCAGCAATTGCAGCCCCGCGAACATCGCCAGCAGCGCGGCCAGATAGGTAAGCGCGATCAACCCGCCCACGCGCGCGCCCAGCGCCACGCCCGCGGCGGCGCCCACGCCGACGAAATCGCCCCAGCGCCAGCGCGGCAGGTCGCGCGCGATCCGCACCATGAATAGCGTGCCCCAGACCATGCCCACGGCGAAGGGAACGTCTTTGGGATTGATGAAGGTGCTGCCGTGCCACACCGGCGTCAGCGCCAGTAGCAGGGCTGCGACGAAACCCACGCGCGGCCCGCCGAAAAAACGCCCCAGGCGCCACGTGCCCGCCACGCCCGCGACGCCGATCAGCCCGCACACCAGATGCCGCGTGTCGTATTCGAAGAAGGGCGAGATTTTATTGGCGGCGGCGTTGATCATGTCGACCAGCGCGCCGTACCAGTGCAGGTTGATATAGCGGAACGACGACGTGTCCTGGCCCAGCGTCAGGTAATAGTTCAGCGCCATCTTGCCATAGACGTTCTGCACCGGTTCGTCCCAGGCGATGCCGTAATCGCGGAACGTCAGCAGCACGACCAGAACCAGCACGGCCAATAAGGCCCAGCTCAGGCGGTCGTATAGCGTCGCGTCGTCAAGGCGGATTTTGGCGACTGCCATCTAGGCTAAACGGCCGGGGGCAGGCGCTTGTTCCGCCCGCAACCGCGCGTCAGACCCGCTGCTTCAGCAGGTCGCGGATCTCGCCCAGCAGCACTTCCTGGCGCAGCGGGGGCGCGGCCTCCTGCGGTTTCTCGGCCTCGCGGCGGTGGAAGCGGTTGACCTGCTTGACCAGGATGAACACCGCCCAGGACACCAGCATGAATCTGATCACCGCGTTCAGGAACAGGCCGTAATTCAGCGTCGCCGCGCCGGCCTTTTGCGCCTCGGCCAGCGTCGGATAGCTGCCCTTGCCGAGGGTCAGGAAGTAATTCGAGAAATCCAGCCCGCCCAGCAGCACCCCGATCGGCGGCATGATGATGTCGCTGACCAGCGAATTGACGATCGCGGTGAACGCCGCGCCGATGATCACGCCGACCGCCAGGTCGATCACGCTGCCCCGGGCGATGAACGCCTTGAATTCCTGAAGCACGGTGAATTTGTCCTTGAGCCCGGTGATTTCGTTCAGCATAAAACCGCTCTCCCGGTGAGGTGGCCCCGCCGCCGACGCGCCGGGCGCGCGATATTGGCGGATGCCTGCAACGTTGCCCATCCGCGCTTTGCGCGCCGGTTGAGCGCACCGTACCATCGGCCCCCGGCGCATTAAAATCTTAGCTTTTCCGGGCAGTTGCGGTGTTGGTTTGGCTTGAGCCGACGCAATTCATGCATTATAGTGCCGCTTCAACGAACAGGAAGCGCCGCCGCGTCCACCCGACGGCCGCGAAAAAGGGAGGGAATATGACCATGCAACGCAATCGCCGCACGTTCCTGAAGCAGGCGGGCGCGGGCGCCGCCGTGCTGGCCGCAGCCAGCGCGCTGCCCACGCGCTTCGCCGTCGCCCAGAAGGCGAAACTGAAGCTGGGGCTGATGCTGCCCTATACCGGCACCTATGCAGCGCTCGGCCACAACATCACCGACGCGATGAACCTGCGCCTGGCCGAGGCCGGCAACAAGCTGGGCGGGCGCGAGTACGAGATCGTCAAGCTCGACGACGAATCGGCGCCGCCCAAGGGCAAGGACAACGCCGCGCGCCTGCTGGTGCGCGACAAATGCGACCTGCTGATCGGCACGGTGCATTCCGGCGTGGCGATCGCCATGGCCCAGGTTGCGAAGGAAGAGAACAAGTTCCTGGTGATCCCCAACGCGGGCGCCGTGCAGCTTACGCGCCAAAACTGCTCGCCCAAGCTGTTCCGCACCTCGTTCTCGAATTGGCAGCCCGCGTATCCCAGCGGCGACGTGGCGCTGAAAGACGGCCACAAGACCGCCGTGATCATGACCTGGAAATACCCGGCGGGGTTCGAAAGCGCCGGCGGATTCAAGGACTCGTTCGTCAAGGGCGGCGGCAAGATCATCAAGGAGATCCTGCCCGACTTTCCTTCGGTCGAATTCCAGGCGGGCCTCACCGAAATCGCCTCGCTGAAGCCGGATTGCGTATACGTGTTCTTCGCCGGCGCCGGCGCGCTCAAGTTCATGAAGGACTACGAGGCCGCGGGCTTGAAGGCGAGCATCCAGCTCTATGGCCCCGGCTTCCTCACCGACGGCGTCTACAAGCAAGCCGGATCGGCGGCCGAGGGCATCAAGACCACGCTACACTACGCCGACGACCTCGATACGCCCGTCAACAAAAAATTCCGCGCGGCCTTCAAAAAGGCCACCACCCGCGAGGCCGACGTGTACGCGGTCCAGGGATACGATACCGGAACGTTTTTGATCCAGGGCCTGGACGCCGTGAAGGGCGACATTAGCGCCGAAAAGCCGCTGATCAAGGCGTGGGAAGGCGTGAAGATCGACAGCCCGCGCGGCATCTTCACGCTTTCGTGGTCGCACGAGCCGATCCAGGACATCTATCTGCGCCAAATCTACAGCGGCGACGAAAAGCTGCTCGGCGTCGCGCACAAGGCGCTGGCCGATTCGGGTTCGGGTTGCGTGATGGCCTGAACCGGCAAGAGTTTCATTCTCAGCGCGTCATGGCCGGGCCGCGCCGTTTTGGCGCGCGTCCCAGCCATCCGCGTCGGGGCAGTGGCAAATCGTGACGACGTGGATGCCCGGGACAAGCCCGGGCATGGCGGTTCGGGGTGAGCGACGGTTGCACGCTGCCAAGTCTCGCCGCAGCCGTGCTATTCAATCGCCGCCGATCGAAGGGGACGGGGCGGTAGCGTGTCGTATTTCCTGATCCAGACGCTGAACGGCGTGCAATACGGGTTTCTGCTGTTCCTGGTGGCCAGCGGGCTGACGCTGATCTTCGGCATCATGGGCGTCATCAATCTGGCGCATGGCGCGTTCTACATGGTGGGCGCGTACCTCGCGTGGTGGCTGGCGGAGAAGACCGGCAGCCTGTTCCTCGCCGTCCTGATGGCGCTGCCGGTGACGGTTCTGCTGGGCCTCGTGATCGAACGCTTCGGCATCCGCTACCTGTATAAGCGCGACCATCTCTACCAGGTGCTGTTCACCTATGGCCTGATCCTGGTGCTGAACGAGGCGCAGCGCGTGCTGTTCGGCAACGACGTGCACGGCGTGCCGGCGCCGGCGTGGCTCGCCGGCACGATCCGCCTCAGCGAGGCGCAGACCTATCCAGTCTATCGCCTGTTCATCTCGGTCACCTGCGTCGGCGTGGCGGCGGCGCTGTATCTGCTGATCCAGCGCACGCGCCTCGGCATGGTGATCCGCGCCGGGGCCACGCATCGCGACATGGTCGCGGCGCTGGGCTTCGACATCGCGCGGCTGTTCATGATCGTGTTCGGCCTGGGCGCGGCGCTGGCGGCCTTCGCCGGCATGATCGCCGCGCCCGCCAACACGGTCTATCCCGGCATGGGCGACCAGATCCTGATTTTGAGCTTCGTCGTGGTGGTGATCGGCGGCATCGGCTCGATCAAGGGCGCCTTCGCCGGCGCCATGCTGGTGGGCGTCGCCGACACGTTCGGGCGCGTGCTGCTGCCGCAGGGCGCGGGCGTGACGGTCTACGCGGTCATGGCGCTGGTGCTGCTGTGGCGGCCGCAGGGCCTGTTCGGCCGCACGGCCTGACGCCATGCCCAGCTACTCCCGCGTCACCCTGGTTCTGCTGGCGCTGGGCTTCGCCGCCCTGGCGCTGTTTCCGCTGGTGGGCGAGACGTTCTACATCCGTTTTTTCACCAAGATCATGATCTATGCCTTGTTCGCGATGAGCCTCGACCTGCTGGTCGGCTACGCGGGGCTGGTGAGCCTCGGCCATGCCGCGTTTTTCGGCGTCGCCACCTATACGGTGGCGGGCTTCATCGACAAGCTGGGGATCGCCGACGGGTTCCTCATCCTGCCCGCCGCGCTCGCGGTCGCCGCGATCTGCGCGGCCGTGATCGGCTGGATCAGCATCCGCACCACGGGCGTGTATTTCATCATGATCACGCTCGCGCTCGCGCAGATGCTCTATTACTTCTTCAACGACCAGCTCTACTGGGGCGGCACCGACGGGATGAACATCTCCGCCAAGCCGTTGCTGGCGCTGGGCGGCTTTACGTTGGTCGACCTGTCCAATCGCGTGCAGTTCTATTACACCGCGCTCGCCTGTCTGGTGACTGCGTTCGTAATGCTCAGCGTGCTGCTGCGCAGCCCGTTCGGCCACGCGCTGGTCGGCATTCGCGCCAACGAGGGGCGCATGCGCTCGCTCGGTTACGACGTGCAGCGCTACAAGCTGGTCGCGTTCGTCGTCGCCGGGGCGCTCGCGGGCCTCGCGGGGTTCCTCGAATCCTCGCGCGCCACCTTCGCCACGCCGGCCTATTTAGGCTGGCACGAATCCGGCCATGCGCTGATGATCGTGATCCTGGGCGGCATGGGCACGCTCTATGGGCCGATCCTGGGCGCGTTCGTGCTGCTGCTGATGGAGGATTATTTCGCCACGCTGACCGAGCGCTGGCTGTTGATCGAGGGCCTGTTCGTGATGGCAGTGGCGCTGCTGATGCCCGAAGGCCTCGCCGGCCTGCCGCGCCGGATCGCCGCCTTGCGGCGGCGGGCGCCGGAGAACGGCGATGGCTGACGCGATGCTCGAAACCATCGGCCTGTCGCGCCGGTTCGGCGGGCTTGCGGCGGTGCAGGACGTAAGCCTCGCGATCGAACGCGGCGTGGTCCATGCCATCGTCGGCCCCAACGGCGCCGGCAAGACCACGCTGATCAACCTGCTGTCGGGCGACCTCAAGCCCAGCGCCGGCATGGTGCGCTACAAGGGCCGGGACATCACCGCGTGGCCGGCGCACAAAGTGGCGCATCTCGGTATCGGGCGGTCGTACCAGAAAACCAATATCTTCCGCGATCACTCCGCGTTCGAGAATTGCCGCCTAGCGGCCCAGGCGCGCCTGCCCGGCGCGTTCGACATGCTGCGGCCCGCCAGGTCGCGCGCCGACGTACTGTCCCGCGCGCGCCAGGCCCTGGAGCAATGCGGGCTTGCCGATCGCGCCCAGCGCCGTGCCGTCGATATGAGCTACGGCGAGCAGCGGCAGTTGGAATTGGCGATGTTGCTGGCGAGCGAACCCGAGCTGCTGCTGCTGGACGAGCCGCTGGCCGGCATGGGGCCGGAGGAAAGCGCGCGCGTCATCGACCTGCTCAAGCGTTTGGCGGCCACGCACACGCTGGTGATGATCGAGCACGATATGGACGCGGTGTTCGCGGTCGCCGAGCGCATCACGGTCATGGTCAACGGCAGCGTGCTGGCCTCGGACACGCCCGCGGCGATCCGCGCCAACAAGGCGGTGCAGGAAGCCTATCTGGGCGAGGCGGTATCGTGACCGCGCTGATCGACGCTCCATTGGTCGAAGCTAGGGGCCTGCACGTCTATTACGCCGAAAGCCACGTGCTGCACGGCGTCGATTTTCGCGTCGGCCGCGGCGAGACCGTGGCCCTGATGGGCCGCAACGGCATGGGCAAGACCACCACCCTACGCGCGATCCTGGGGCTGGTGCCGCCGCGCCGCGGCACTGTCGCGGTGGACGGACGCGACATGACCGGGGCGCCGCCGCATCACCTGTCGCGCGCCGGCCTGGGCTACGTACCCGAGGGCCGCGCGATTTTTCCGCGGCTCAGCGTGCGCGAAAACCTGGCGATGGCCGCGCGTCCCGGCAGGGGCGGGCGGCAGGACTGGACCATGCAGCGCGTACTGGAAACCTTTCCGCGCTTGGCCGAGCGCCTGGGGCAAAGCGGCGCAACGCTGTCGGGCGGCGAGCAGCAGATGCTGGCGATCGGCCGCGCGCTGCTCACCAATCCCGAGGTGCTGATACTGGACGAAGCGACCGAGGGTTTGGCGCCGCTGATCCGCCGAGAAATCTGGTCGGTGGTGCGCGGATTGAAGGCCGGCGGCCTCGCCACCGTGATCGTCGACAAGAACGTGCACGATCTGCTCGCGATCGCCGACCGCAACGTGATTCTGGTCAAGGGCCGCGTGGTGTTCGACGGGCCGAGCGCCGAGCTGCGACAGAAACCCGACATCCTGCAGAAGCATATTGGGTTGTAAACGCTCGCCGCATTTCCAGTTCTGTCATGCCCGGCCTTGTGCCGGGCACCCACGTCGGGACAGCGGTACATCGTGACGACGTGGATGGCCGGGACAAGCCCGGCCATGACGATTGAGTAGAACGAGTTCTAGGCCAGCGACGCTACGAACCGCGCGATCGCTTCCAGCGTCAATTGCGGCTGATCGCGGTGCGGCGAATGCTTGCAATTCGGCAGCATCAGTTTTTCCGCGCGGCCCTTGACTTGGCCCATGATGGCCTCGACCTGTTTTTGCGTACCGTATTCGTCGTCCTGGCCCTGCATCGCCAGCATGGGTACGACGATGCGCGGCAGATATCGCTCGATGTTCCAGGTCAGGAACTCGTCGCTCAGCCACACGTCGTTCCAGCCGCGAAACGCGTTGTCCACGTCGGCATGGTGACGCGCGAGGCGCTGGCGCAAATCGGTTTCCAGGTATGCGCGGCCGGCGGCGGCGATGCTGTCCACGCAGAGTTTTTCGTTGAACACATGCGCCGCCATCGTCACCAAGCCCCGCACGCGCATGTCGCCGGCGCCGCCCGCATAGATCAGCGCGATCGAGCCGCCGTCGCTATGTCCCGCCAGCACGCAGTCCCGAATATCGGCCGCTTCCAGCACGCGCGGCAGAACCTCCAGCGCCTCGTCGTGCATGTAGCACGCGGGGCGGGGCAGGGGCACGGGCGAGGATTTGCCATAGCCCGCGCGGCTATAGACGAACACGGACGCACCCGTGGCCGAGGCCAGCCGATCGGGAAAATCGCGCCACATCGCGACCGACCCGAGGCCTTCGTGCAGCAGCACAATCTCGGGCTTGCCCGGCGCGCGCGCAGCGATCCGGCGGAATTCCAGTTTCGCGCCAGCGATGTCGAGGAAACCGGCGGTCACTTCGCGGCGGGCTGCCGCAGCTTGAAGCGCTGGATCTTGCCGGTGGCGGTCTTGGGCAGGCTGTCCACGTAGTCGATCCAGCGCGGGTATTTGTAAGGCGCCAGCTTCGCCTTCACGAAATCCTGCAGCTCCCTGGTCAGTGCCGCGCGGTCCGTGCCAGTGGAGCCTTGGGCGTCCTTCAGCACGACGAAGGCGCGTGGTTTGGTAAGCCCTTTTTCGTCCTCGTGCCCCACCACGGCCGCTTCCAACACCTTGGGGTGCGAAATCAGCGTGGCTTCGACCTCGAAAGGCGACACCCAGTTGCCGCCGACCTTCAGCATGTCGTCGCTGCGCCCGCAGTAGCGGTAATACCCGTCGGCATCGACCGTGTATTTGTCGCCCGTGTACGTCCACGGGCCACGGAACGTGTGGCGCGTCTTGTCGCGCTGGTTCCAATAGCCGATCGCCGAGGACGGGCCGTTCACGACAAGCTCGCCGATCTCGCCCTGCTTCGCGGGTGCCCCATGCTCGTCCAGCACGCGGCATTCGTAGCCCGGCACCGGCTTGCCGGTCGTGCCGTAGCGCACCGCGCCCGGCGGATTGGCCAGGAAGATGTGCAGCATCTCGGTCGAGCCGATGCCGTCGAGGATGTCGACGCCGAAACGTTCCTTCCAGCGCTTGCCCACGTCCTCGGGTAGCGCCTCGCCGGCCGACACGCAAACGCGCAAGCGGTCCGAGCCGCTCGATTTGCCGTTCCGCGGATCAGCGAGGATTGCGCCATACAGCGTCGGCACGCCGTAATAGATGCTGGGCCGGTGCTTTTTCAGCATCGCCATCACGCCGTCGGGCGTGGGGCGCTGGGCCGTCACCGCCGCAGCCCCGCCGACATAGAGCGGCAGGGTCAGCGTGTTGCCCAGGCCATAGGCGAAGAACATCTTCGCCGCCGAATAGCTTAGGTCGTCCTGCTTGATGCCCAGCACGCCCAGCCCCCACAGCGCGGCGGTCGGCACCGGGTCGTTGTGCAGATGCATCACGCCCTTGGGCGAGCCGGTCGAGCCCGAGGAATACAGCCAGAACGCCACGTCGTCGCATTGCGTATGCGCCACGCTCAGGGTGGAAGAAGCCGTGCCCATCAGCTCGTCCAGGCGCTTTCCTCCTTTGCCGTCTTTGCCGCTGACGATGATGTGTTTGAGATGCGGCGCGCCTTCCGCGGCTTCCTTTATCCGCGGGTAAAGCTCCTCGGTCACGACCACGGCGCGCGCGCGGCTGTCGCGCAGCATGTAGCCGAGATCGTTGGCCGTCAGCATCGTGTTCAGCGGGATCGGCACGATACCCGCCTTCATCGCGCCGAAGAACACGGACGGAAAATCCACCGTATCCAGCAGCGCCATCGCCACGCGCGATTCCTGGGTCAGCCCCAGGTTCACGAGCGCATTGCCCGCGCGGTTCACCCGCTCGGCCAGCTCGGCATAGGTGTAGCTGCCATTGTCGTCGATCAGGGCGGTGCGCTTGGCGTTGCCCCGGGCCAGGTTGCGGTCCACCAGGTCCGCGGCGGCGTTGTAGTCGCGCGGGATGGTCACGCGCGGCGGCGTTTGCCCGGCATCGACCTCAGAATAGCCCATCATTCCCCTGCCTCCGGGCCGAATTCCTATTTCCCGGCCGTTGCTCGATGAACCATATTGCAAGATATGCACTAATTTGCATACCGTCTTTGTGGCGCCCGGCGCGGCGCCGCAGGCGACTTATTGGGAGTGGCTGCTTTGTCCATATCCGCGCGACCCGTCCCGCCCGACGCGGCGGAAACCGCCTATCTGAAACAGCTCGGCGAGCGGGTGCGCGCGCACCGCGCCCGGCGCGGCATGACCCGGCGCATGCTGGCGCGCGCCTCGGCGGTGTCGGAGCGCTACCTCGCTCAGCTCGAGCACGGCGCGGGCAACATCTCGATCCTGCTCTTACGCCAGGTCGCGCAGGCGCTGGGTGTGCCGCTGGGCGACCTGGTGCGCGAGGGCGGCGAGCAATCGGTCGAGCTGGCACTGATGGCCGAGTTCTTCGAGCGCCTACCCGCCGACAAGCAGCGCGCCCTGCTGCGCACCGCGATGGACCACGCCGGCGCGCCAAAGAGCCGCGAGCGGCGCATCGCGCTGGTCGGCCTGCGCGGCGCTGGCAAGACCACGCTGGGCGCGCAGTTGGCAAAGCGCCTGGACGTGCCCTTCGTGCGCCTGGGTTCCGAGATCGAACGCCTCGCGGGCATGACCGCGAACGAGATTTTCTCGCTGTCGGGACAGCCCGCCTATCGCCGGCTCGAGCATCGCGCACTTGCCGCGGTGGTCGAGAAACACACGCGCGTGGTGATCGAGACCGGCGGCAGCCTGGTGGCCGAGCCGGCGACGCTGGGACTGCTGCTGGCCTCGTGCTTCACGGTGTGGGTGCGCACCTCGCCCGAGGAGCACATGGCGCGCGTGATCGCGCAGGGCGACCACCGCCCGATGGCCGACCAGGCCGACGTGATGGACGATCTGCGCCGCATCTTGGCCGAGCGCGAACCCTTCTACCGCAAGGCCGACGCGGTGATCGACACCGCAGGCCGCGAGATGGAGGACTGCCTGAAAGAGCTGGTGGCGACCTGCCGCCGCGCCCTGCCGGTGCCGGCCTAGCCGGCCGGGGCGGGACGAAAAACGGCAGAAAAATGCGTGTTTTAGGATTGCGGGGTCCTGAACATGCAATATAATGCATAAAATCTAGGGACAGGGCCGCATGATCGATTTTCGCACCGAACCCGGCCAATACCGGCATTGGAAGCTGGCCTTTGACGGGCCGGTGGCGACGCTGGCGCTCAATGTCGATGAAAAGAGGGGCTTAAGCCCCGGCTACGAGCTCAAGCTCAATTCCTACGACCTCAGCGTCGACATCGAGCTTTACGACGCGGTACAGCGCCTGCGCTTCGAGCATCCCGAGGTGCGCGCCGTGGTGCTGACCTCCGGCCGCGAGCGGGTGTTCTCCGCCGGCGCCAACATAAAAATGCTGGCCCAGTCCAGCCACGGGCACAAGGTGAATTTCTGCAAGTTCACCAACGAGACGCGCTTGGCGATCGAGGATGCGTCCGATTGTTCGGGCCAGCGTTACCTCTGCGCGATCAACGGCACGGCCGCGGGCGGCGGGTACGAGCTGGCGCTCAGCGCCGACTGGATCACGATGGTCGACGACGGCGCGACCGCCGTGTCGCTGCCTGAATTGCCGCTGCTGGCCGTGCTGCCGGGCACGGGCGGGTTGACGCGGCTGGTCGACAAGCGCCATGTCCGGCGCGACCACGCCGATTACCTGTGCACGACCGAAGAGGGCATTCGCGGCAAGCGCGCGGTCGAATGGAAACTCGTGGACGAAATCGCGCCGTCCTCGTCGTTCCGCGACACGGTGCGGAAGCGCGCGAATGAACTGGCGGCGCGCTCGGACCGGCCGAAGGACGCCACGGGCATCGCGTTGCCCCGCCTGGAACGCTTGATCGCCAGCGACACCGTTTCCTATCCGTTTCTTCACGTCACGCTCGACCGGTTGGGGCGCACCGCGACGTTCATGGTCCGGGGCCCGGCCGGCATGCCGCCATCCGACGCCAAGGGCATCCACGCGCAAGGGCCGATGTTCTGGCCGCTGGCCCTGGCGCGCGCGCTGGACGACGCGATTTTGCATCTGCGCTTCAACGAGCCGGAGATCGGCCTGTGGCTGTTCAAGTCCGAGGGCGACGCGGCGGAAGTGTCCGCGCATGATGCGCTTCTGCAACAGGAATCGCGGGACTGGCTGGTGCGCGAAATCGTGCTGCTGTGGAAGCGCACGTTGAAGCGCATCGACGTCACCTCGCGCAGCATCATGACGCTGATCGAGCCGGGAAGCTGCTTCGCCGGTTTCCTGGTCGAGCTTTTGCTCGCCGCCGATCAAAGCTTCATGCTCGACGGGCCATTGGACGGCGACAACAAGCCGCCCGCCAGCTTGCGCTTAAGCGGCCTCAATTTCGGGCCCCTGCCCATGGGTAACGGCCTTGCGCGCATCGCCACGCGGTTTCTGGGCGATCCCGGCGCGCTGGAGCGCGCGGCCGCGGCCAGGGACAAGGACTTGCCGGCGGCGGATGCCTCGGCGCTCGGTCTCGTCACCTCGACGCCCGACGATATCGACTGGGAAGACGAGGTGCGCATCGCGGTCGAGGCGCGCGCGAGCTTTTCTCCCGACGCGCTCACGGGCATGGAGGCCAGTCTGCGCATGGCCGGGCCGGAAACCATGGAGACCAAGATTTTCGGCCGGCTCACCGCCTGGCAGAACTGGATTTTCCAGCGCCCGAACGCGGTGGGCGACGAAGGGGCGCTCAAGCTCTACGGCACGGGCCGCAAGCCCGACTTCAAGCGCGAGAGGGTGTAGGATAACGCGATGAGTGGCGTGAATTATTCCGAGCGCATCCCCAACAACGTGGGCCTGTCGGACGACCGGCGCCTCAAGCGCGCACTCGAGCATTGGCAGCCCAAATTTCTCGATTGGTGGAAGGAAATGGGGCCGGTCGAGACGCTGAACCACGACGTCTACCTGCGCACGGCGGTGAGCGTCGAGGCGGGCGGCTGGGCGCATTTCGATTTCGTCAAAATGCCGGATTACCGCTGGGGCATTTTCCTCGAGCCGCGGGAACCCGAGCGCAAGATCGGCTTCGGCGCGCATAAGGGCGAGCCGGCCTGGCAGGACGTGCCGGGCGAATATCGCGGCACGCTGCGCCGGATCATCGTCACGCAAGGCGACACCGAACCGGCCTCGGTGGAACAGCAGCGCCATCTGGGCCTGACCTGCCCGTCGCTGTACGACCTCAGGAATCTGTTCCAGGTGAATGTCGAGGAGGGCCGGCATCTCTGGGCCATGGTCTATCTGCTGCACGCGCATTTCGGGCGCGACGGGCGCGAGGAAGCCGAGTCGCTGCTGGTGCGCCGCTCGGGCGACCGCGACAATCCGCGCATCCTAGGCGCGTTCAACGAGGCGACGCCCGACTGGCTGTCGTTCTTCATGTTCACCTTCTTCACCGACCGCGACGGCAAGTTCCAGCTCTGCGCGCTCGCCGAATCCGGCTTCGATCCGTTGGCGCGCACCTGCCGCTTCATGCTGACCGAAGAGGCGCATCACATGTTCGTGGGCGAAACCGGCATCCGCCGCGTGATCCAGCGGACCTGCGAGGCGATGCGCGAGCACAAAACGGACGATCCGGCTGTTCTGCGCGCGCTGGGCGTGATCGACCTGCCGACGGTGCAGCGCTATCTTAATTTCCATTTCGCCGTGACGCTCGACCTGTTCGGCGCGGAAACCTCGTCCAACGCCGCCACCTTCTTCACATCAGGCATCAAGGGCCGCTTCCAGGAAGAAAAGCTGATCGACGACCACGTGCTGTTGGGCGCCGACTACCCGATCCTCGATGTGCGCGACGGCAAGTTGGTTCCGGGCATAGCGCCGGCGGTCAACGCGCTGAACGAACGCCTGCGCGACGACTTCATCAGGGACACCGACGCGGGCATGGCGCGCTGGAACAGGATCGTAAAGGGCTACGGCGTCGGGTTCGAATTCCGCACCCCGCACAAGGCGTTCTGCCGCAAGATCGGCGCCTTCGCCGGCCTGCATGTCTCGCCCGAGGGCGAGGCGGTCTCGCCCGAGCAATGGAACGCGCGCGCGCGCCAATTCCTGCCGAGCGACGAAGACCGCGCCTATGTGCATTCGCTGATGGGCCGCGTGGTCGAACCCGGCAAGTTCGCCAACTGGATCGCCCCGCCCGGCAAAGGCATCGAGGGCCAGCCGCTCGAGTTCGAGTACGTCCGGTTCAATTGACGGGCTCTTCGGAGCCGAACCCCTCACCCGCTCGCTGACGCTCGCACCCTCTCCCCGCTATCGCGTGGCGAGGGTTATTGAGCCCTCGCCCCCTCTTAGGGGGAGAGGGCGGTGAGCGAAGCGAGCCAGGTGAGGGGAGACCTTCTTATTTATTCGAACCCCGCCATCTTCCTGACTCCTTTCGGCGTTTTTCCCGCCTCGCGCAAGGATCGAATCGTCGGCGCTTGTTCGCGTTTTGCCAACCGCTTGCCGGCATCGTCGCGGATCAACCCGTGATGGTGATAGTCGGGCACGGGCAAATCCAACAGCGCCTGCAATAGCCGATGGATATGCGTGGCTTCGAACAGATCCTCGCCGCGCGTCACCAGCGTCACGCCCTGCAGCGCGTCGTCCAGCGTGACGCAGAGATGATAGCTGGCCGGCGTTTCCTTGCGCGCCAGCACCACGTCGCCGAAGCGTCCGGGCGCGGCCCGTTGCGTTCCACGCACGCGGTCCCGCCATTCAAGCGGTCCCGTTGCGGCCGTTGCGCGCGCGACATCCAGACGCAGCGCATAGGGTTTTCCCGCCGCGAACCGCCAGGTGCGCTCGCCTTCGTTCATGTTTCGGCAAGTGCCGGGATAGATCGGCCCTTCCGGCCCGTGCGGTGCCGCGCCGGCCCGCGCGATCTCGGCCCTGATCTTGGCGCGGGTGCAGAAGCAGGGATAGAGCAGGCCGCGCCCGCGCAGACTATCCAGCGCCGCGCGATACTGGTAAAAATGCTTGGATTGCTTTCTCACGGGCTGTTCCCATGTCAGGCCCAGCCACGCCAGATCTTCGAAAATCGCCGCCGTGAATTCGGGCTTGCAGCGCGTTCGGTCGATATCCTCGATGCGCAGAATGAATCGCCCGCCGCTTCCGGCCGCACGTGCCGCGAACAATGCGGAATGTGCATGGCCCAGATGCAGATATCCGGTGGGGCTGGGCGCGAAGCGCGTGATTTCAGGCATGACGTGACACTACCATGCCGCATCGGCTAGACCTCTCGCGCATACGGGGGCGGCATGGCGATGAAATCACCGTTCGATCTGGAAGGGCCGGAGTTCGGGCCGGCCGCCGGCGGCGCGCCAAAAAAATTGGTGCTCCTGCTGCACGGGCTCGGCGCCGACGGCAACGACCTGATCGGCTTGGCGCCGCATTTCTCGCGCCTCCTGCCTTCGGCCGCGTTCGTGTCGCCCAACGCGCCGTTCCCGTGCGACATGGCGCCCTATGGCTATCAGTGGTTCAGCCTGCAGGACCGCGATCCCGCCGCGATCCTGCCGGGCGTCAAGGCGGCGCGGCCGATCCTCGACGCGTTCATCGACGCGCAACTCAAGCGATTCAAGCTCATGGAAGCCGACACGGCCCTGGTGGGCTTTTCCCAGGGCACGATGATGTCGCTGTTCACCGCGCCCCGGCGCGACAAGGCCGTGGCCGGGGTCGTGGGCTTCTCCGGTGCGCTGGTCGGCGCCGAGCTGCTGGCCCAGGAGATCAAATCCCGCCCGCCGATTCTCCTGGTGCATGGCGACGCCGACACGATGGTGCCGTTTCAGGCCTCGCAAGCCGCCAAGGCCGCGCTTTCCGCCGCCGGGTTTTCGGTCGAGCTGCATATCCGCCCCGGCCTGCCGCACGGGATCGACGAGCAGGGCCTGGCCCTGGGCGCGCAGTTTCTCGGCAAGGTGCTGAAGGCCTAGGCACCGGGAAGCCGAGACGCGCCGCCTCGAATCAGGTAGGATTCGTCTGGTCGCATAAGCGCGGAGGTTCCATGATCATGGTCAAGGTCGTTCGCGGCTTTTTGGGCGCGGCGGCGCTTATCGCCCTGCCATTCATCGCGTCTCCCGCCGCGGCGCAGAAAAAGCCGGTCGATCTGGAGCTGGTCATCGCCGTCGACGTGTCGGGCAGCATCGATCCCGACGAAGCGCGGCTGCAGCGCGACGGCTATTATCACGCCTTCACCAATGAAAAGGTCATTCGCGCGATCAAATCGGGCGTGCTGGGCCGCATCGGCATGGTCTACATGGAATGGGCCGGCAGCCATTACCAGCGCACGGTGATCGAGTGGAGCGTGATCGACGGCGCGGATTCGGCGCGCCAGTTCGTCGCGCGCCTGGCCGACATACCGCCCACCACCCAGCGCTGGACCTCGATCAGCGGCGCGATCGACTATGCCATGAAACTATTCGCGGAGAGCCCGTTCGAGGGCACACGCCGCGCGATCGACATTTCGGGCGACGGGTCCAACAACAACGGCCGGCCGATCGGCGCCGCGCGCCAAGAGGCGCTGGCCCAGGGCGTCATCATCAACGGCTTGCCGATCGTCAACGACCGGCCCAGCGCCTGGGGCGGCATGTCCGAAAGGGACGTCGACAAATACTACGAGCAATACGTGATCGGCGGTCCGGGCGCGTTCATCGTGGTGGCGGAAAACTTCGAGAAATTCGCCGACGCGATCCTGACCAAATTGATCCAGGAGATCGCGGGCACGCCCGCCGACGGCCCCACCCGCTATGCGGCGGCCCCCTCTTCGCGCTAAACGCCGCGCGCGCTAGACTGGGTCCGGTTTTGCTCTAGGCAAGCACGAGGCCCCATGCCCACGCTCGACCTGCCCGTCGCGGGCGGCAGACTTGAACGCTATGCGACGCAGGCGCCGCGAGCGTTCCCAAAGGGCAACGGGAGGCGTAACCGCGTCGCCATCGCCGCCGCGCATGTCGTGGCCGATCCCTTGGCCGATATCGATCCATGGCTTGGCGTGGCGGTGGATTGGGACAAAACCATCGCCTATCGCCGCCATCTGTGGAAACTCGGCCTGGGCGTGGCCGAGGCGATGGACACGGCACAGCGCGGCATGGGTCTGGACTGGCCGATGTCGCTGGAGCTGATCCGGCGCGGCATCGACGCGGCCAAGGGCATGTCAGGCGCGGTGATCGTCTGCGGCGCGGGCACCGACCATCTGGCACCCTCGTCCGGCGTCACCGTCGGCCAGGTGATCGCCGCGTACGAAGAACAATGCGGCGCGATCGAGAAGCTGGGCGGGCGCATCATCCTGATGGCCAGCCGCGCGCTCGTGGCCGCGGCCAAATCGCCCGACGATTACGCGCGGGTCTACAGCCATGTGCTGCGCCAGTTGCGCGAGCCCGCGATCCTGCATTGGCTGGGTGAGATGTTCGACCCCGCGCTTGAAGGCTATTGGGGCGACAAGGACCACAAGAAAGCGATGGATACTTGCCTTCAGGTGATCGAGGCCAACAAAGCCAAGATCGACGGCATAAAAATCTCGCTCTTGGACAAGGACAAGGAAATCGCCATGCGCCGCCGCCTGCCCAAGGGCGTGCGCATGTACACGGGCGACGATTTCAACTATGCCGAGCTGATCGAGGGCGACCAGATGGGCTACAGCGACTCGCTGCTGGGCATTTTCGACGCCATCGCCCCGGCCGCCTCCGCCGCCCTCGGGCGCCTGGCGGCGGGCGACGGCGAGGGATTCCATCAGATCCTGGCGCCGACCGTGCCGCTGTCGCGCCACATCTTCAAGGCGCCGACGCGCTTCTACAAAACCGGCGTGGTGTTCATGGCGTATCTCAACGGCCACCAGGACCATTTCGTCATGGTCGGCGGCCAGCAAAGCGCGCGCTCGCTGCTGCATCTGGCCGAACTGTTCCGGCTGGCCGACAAGGCCGGCCTTTTGGCCGATCCCGATCTGGCGTCGGCGCGCATGCGCTCGGTATTGGCGACGCACGGCGTGGTGAACTGAATGCGGTAGAGCCGGATGTCCCGCGCCTGGCGCGACGCTGGGATCCGCGCGGCAAGCTCGGCACCTGGATTCTGCGCCTGTTCGTCGCGATCACCCTGATCGTGATCGCCGTCATGGTGCATAAATGGTGGCTGGGCACGCCGGTGATCGAGCCGGTCGTCTCCACGCCTTCGGTTCGGCCGCAATCGCCGCAGCAACCCTTGGCCCAGCAACCGGCATCGTCGGGCGATCAAGGCGAAATGCATGTCTATTTCTTTTACCCCGACAAGTCGGAACGCTATATGGGCACGACGCGCGGCGCCGAGGGTTGCCAGCGTGTGGCGGCCAATTTCGCGGCCACGCAAAAGCTCGACGGCGGTTGGTCCTATGGTTGCTGCGACAAGCCCGACGCGCCGGACTGCAAGAAGAAGCTGAAATAGCCGATTCAGCCGCGCAATTCTTCCAGCGGCCAGCGCGGCCGGGGAGCGAAATCCAACCCGTCGGTAAGGCCCAGGCGCAGGCGCTCGACGCCCGCCCAGGCGACCATCGCCGCGTTGTCGGTGCACAGATCGGGCGGCGGGCACAGGAACCGGAAGCCGCGTTTCTCGGCCGCTTTCGCAAGGCGCGCGCGCAAGGATTGGTTGGCCGCCACGCCGCCCGCGACCACGAAGGCAGGCGACTTGGCATCGGGGTGCTCGCCGGCAAATCTTTCCATCGCGCGCGTGCTGCGGTCTTCCAGAACCTCGGCGACCGCGGCCTGGAAAGACGCGGCCATGTCGTCGCGATCTTTTGCCGAGATCGGATCGCTCAGCGCCGCGACTGCGTGACGCACGGCGGTTTTCAAGCCGGAGAACGAAAAATCGCATCCCGCGCGCCCCTTCATCGGCCGCGGCAGCTCGAAGCGCCGCGCGTCGCCGCTCTTGGCCGCCCGTTCCACCGCCGGACCGCCGGGATAGTCGAGGCCCAGCAGCTTCGCCACCTTGTCGAAGGCCTCGCCGGCCGCGTCGTCCACCGTGGTGCCGTAGCGGCGGTACTTGCCCACGCCCTCGACGCTCAGCAACTGGCAATGCCCGCCCGACACCAGCAGCAGCAGATAGGGAAATTCCAGCTCGCCGGTTAGGCGCTGGGTCAGCGCATGCGCCTCGAGGTGATTGACGGCGAGGAACGGCAGCCTGCGCGCGGCGGCGATGGCCTTTGCGGTCATCACCCCCACGATCACCCCGCCGATCAGCCCCGGCCCGCCGGTCGCCGCCACCCCGGCAAGATCGCCGAAGCCCAGGCGCGCTTCCCCAAGCGCGCGCTCGATGAGGTGGTCCAAATGTTCAAGATGCGCGCGCGCCGCGATCTCCGGCACCACCCCGCCATGCGGCGCGTGCTGGTCCAGTTGCGACCGCACCAGGTTGGCGCGAATCCCGCGCTCGCCGTCCACCAGGGCGGCGGCGGTTTCGTCGCAGGACGTCTCGATCCCCAGCACGATCATGGCGGCAACTATAGCGCAATAAAGTTGAACCACAGAGGCACGGCGACACAGAGCGGAAACAAAATTCACGCCCCTTGGTCGAGCGAAAA
>JAHFPH010000017.1:0-7753 GCA_023266845.1 Rhodospirillaceae bacterium | reverse complement strand
CCCAGCACGATCATGACGCGCACTATAGCGCAGGCACGACTATGCAAGGAAAACCACTAAGTCACAAAGACACCAAGAGCAAAGGAAAGCGCGGCCAATGGCCGTTGAGAAAAGCATCTTGGTGTCTTGGTGTCTTGGTGGTTTTCAAAGAAACAGTTAAACACAAGGGCATGGGCGAACCCCTTCTGCGGCTCGGCACGCGCGGCAGCCCCCTGGCGCTGGCGCAGGCGCGCATCGTGCGCGACGCGCTGGCCAAGGCGCACGCATCGCTGGCCGCGGCCGACGCGGTCGAAATCCTTCCGATCCGCACGACCGGCGACAAGGTGCAGGACCGGCCGCTGGTCGAGATCGGCGGCAAGGGCCTGTTCACCGAGGAGATCGAACAGGCGCTGAGCGATGGGCGCATCGACATCGCCGTGCATTCGCTGAAGGACATGCCGACCATTCTGCCGCCGGGCCTCGTCCTCGGCGCGGTGCTGGAGCGCGAGGACCCGCGCGACGTTTTGTTTTCGCGCGGCGGCGGAGGAATCGACACGCTGCCCAAAGGCGCGCGCGTCGGCACGGCCAGCCTCAGGCGTCAGGCGCTGCTGCTCAACCGCCGTCCGGATCTGCAAATCGGCCCGCTGCGCGGCAACGTGGAAACGCGGTTGCGGAAATTGCAGGAAGGACAGGTCGACGCCACGGTCCTGGCACTCGCGGGTCTGAAACGCCTAGGGCGCGGAACCGGGGGCGGTACGATCCTCACGCTCGACGACATGCTGCCCGCCCCGGCCCAGGGCGCGATCTCGGTCGAGTCGCGCGCGGACGACGCGCGCGTGGCGGCCCTTTTGTCGAAGATCGACCACAAGCAAAGCTCCGTCGCCGTGACGGCCGAGCGCGCGATGCTGGCCGCTCTCGACGGCTCGTGCCGCACGCCGATCGCCGGACTCGCCGTGCTGGACGGGTGCGGGGGATTGCATTTGCGTGGGCTGGTGGCCTTGCCCGACGGCTCGAAACTGTGGCGCGTGGAGCGCCGGGGGCCGGCGGGCGATGCCGAGAACCTCGGCCGCGACGCCGGCGAAGAGCTGCGCCGCGCTGGCGCCGAGCTGTTCAAGTGACCGACAAGCCCCTCGTCCTGGTCACGCGCCCGGCGGAAGAGGCGATCCGCACCGCCATGGCCCTGGCCGAGCATGGCTACGACTTCCTGATCGAGCCGCTGTTGGAAATAACGCGCCTGCCCGATGCGGCCCAGCGCCTGGCGCGAGCGGGCGACGCCGTGGCGCTGCTCTTTACCAGCGCCAACGGCGTGCGCGCCTATGCCGCCGTGGCGCCCGGCCGCGACCTGCCGGTCTATGCCGTGGGCAAACTTACCGCCGACGCGGCGCGCGAGGCGGGATTTGCCCGGATCGAAATCGCCGGCGGCGATGTCGACTCGCTGGCCGAGCTGGTTCCGGCGCAGTGCCGCCCGGACCAAGGGCGGCTGCTGCATGTCGCGGGCGCGCATGTCGCGGGCGACCTGGCGGGGCGGCTTAGCGCAAAAGGGTACGAGGTCGAAACGGTCGCCCTTTACAGCGCCAAAGCGGCTGATTCCCTGTCGCTAGCGGCACAAGAGGCACTTACGCAAGGGCGGCTTGACGCCGCCCTGTTTTTTTCTCCCCGTACGGCCCGCACGTTTGTTAGCCTAGTACGTACGGCCGGGCTGGATACGTACTGCCGTTCGTGCCTGGCTGTGTGCCTTAGCTCGGCGGTGGCCGAGACGGCCGGTGAGCTGGCCTGGCGCGGGGTGCTGATCGCCGACAAACCCGGCATCGGGCCGATGATCGACGCACTGATGCCCGCCTTGCCGGCGGACAGCGCGACCGAGACGAAAACGGAGGGGGGCATGGCCGACAGCGACAAGGAAACCGAGATCGCTTTGCCGGCCGGCGAGGTGATCCAGCGCTTCGGCGGCATCCGCCCGATGGCGGCGAAGCTGGGCATCTCGTTCTCGACCGTGCAGGGCTGGAAAGAGCGCGACCATATTCCGCCCGCGCGCCACGCCGAGATCGCCGCCTATGCCAAGACGCATGATATTTCGCTAGCTCCGGCCGAACCGCGGGCCGAAGCCCAGCCGCCGCCCGCCGAAACCAAACCGGCCGAAGCGCCCGGCTTCCGCCAGACGCGCGTGGTGCCGCCCGATCCCGCGGCGGCGGACAAGCCGCCGCCGGTTCCGCCGCCGTTGACCCCGCAAGCCGCGCCGCCGGAGGTCCACGGCCTCGGCGTGTTCGGCGCGGCCTTCGTCAGCATCGTGATCGTGGCGCTGGCGTTCGCGGGCGCCTATTACCTGCGCGACCATTGGATGGACGAACAGGCCGCGATGCCGGCGCCCACGCAGCCCAGCGTGGACAAGGTGCTGCTCGACTCGCTGGCCGTGCGGCTCGCCAAGCTCGAGGCGCAGCCCGCGTCGTCCGGCGGCGGCGTCGCCGCCGATCCGAAACTGGCCGAGCAAGTTGCGGCGCTGGAAAAACGCGTCGGCGATCTGCAAACCGCGCTCTATGCCGCGCGCGATCAGGCCAAGCGCGATTCCGACGCGGCCATCGCCACCGCCTCGCAGGTGGTGCAGGCGGCCCAGGCCGGCGCCGCCGAACAGGCCAAGGCGTTGGCGGCCCTGTCGCAGCGCATCGAGGCGCTGGAAAAAGGCACCGATCCGGCGGCTTTCATCGCGCTGCGCAACTCCCTCAACGAGCTTTCCGCCAAGCTCGACGCGGCGGCCAAGCGCATCGAGGCGGCGGAACGCGCCAGCACCGGCGCGCGCGCCGAGGGTTTGGCCGAGGCGGCCTTGGCGCTGTCGGTCGGCCAATTGCGCCGCGCGGTCGATGGCGGCGCGGCTTTCGCCTCCGAGCTTCAGTCGTGCCGCGCGCTCGCCGGCAACGACGCGGCGATGACCGCCGCGCTCGACGCGCTCCAGCCCTTCGCGCAAGGCGGCGTGGCCCCACGCGCCGCGCTTACGTCTTCATTCGCCGACACGGCCGCTGCGATCGCCGGCTCCACGCGCCAGCGCACGGGTGACGGGCTGTGGCAGCGCTTCGTCGCATGGCTCAGCTCGCTGGTCAGCGTCCGCCGCGTGGGCGAGGACGCAGCCGGCGAATCACCGGCCGCCAAGGCCGCGCGCGCCGAGGCGAAGCTGGCGAAAGGCGATCTTGCCGGCGCGGTCGCCGAGCTCGGCGGCCTGGGCGCGCCGGCCGGCGACGCCGCCAAGCCCTGGTTCGATCGCGCCAATGCCAGGCTCGCGGCCGACAAGGCGCTGGCCGCGCTCGATGCCCGCGCCGCCCAGTCCCTGGCGCAACGCGTCAAGCCATGATGCGCGCGCTGGTCTTTCTGGTGCTGGCCGCCGCCGCCGCCGCGGGCGCGGTGTGGCTTTCGGACCAGCCCTCGGGCCGCGTCAGCATCGTGTGGCTCGGTTGGCGCATGGACAGCACGGCGGCGGTGCTAGCCGTGCTGGCGCTTGCGTTCGCGCTAGCCGTCACGTTGATCCTGCGCGTGCTGCGCGGCATCTGGGCGGCGCCGCGCCGCTTGGTCGAAGCACGCCGCACCGGCCGCCGCACGCGCGGCTATCGCGCCTTGACCCAGGGCATGGTGGCGGTCGCCGCCGGCGACGCCGGCGAGGCGAAGCGCCAGTCCAAAAAGGCCGCCGTGCTGCTGGACGAGCCGCCCTTGACGCTGCTGCTGTCGGCGCAATCGGCCCAGCTCAACGGCGACGAACAGGCGGCCAAGCGCTTTTTCGCGCAGATGCTCGACCGCAAGCAGACCGCGTTCCTGGGCCTGCGCGGCCTGCTGCGCCAGGCGCTGGACGCTGGCGACAAGGCCGAGGCCTTGCGGCTGGCCGAGCAGGCCGAGGCGCAGCGCCCCGACACGCCCTGGCTGCTGCCGGCGTTGCTGGAGCTGCAAGCCGCAGCGGGGCAGTGGAACAAGGCCGAGGAAACGCTGAAGCGCGCGTCGCGGCGGAAAAATTCCGATCCCAGGATCGCCGCGCGGCAGATGGCGGCGATATTGGTCGAACGCGCGCGCGCCGATGCCGCGTCGGGCGACGCCGCGGCCGCCGTGTCGCACGCGCTGAAGGCGTTGAAGGCCGACCCCGACTTCAGTCCCGCCGCGTGCGAGGCGGTGGCGCGCCTGGCCGCCCAAACGCGCGCGCGCAAGGCGTCGCGCACCGCGCGCAACGCCTGGGCGCGCCTGCCCCACCCCGGCATCGGCGCCGCGTATCTCGCGGCCAGGCCCGGCGACAACGCGATCGAGCGCATGCGCGCGCTGGAGCAGTTGACGGCGTCGAATCCCGAGCACCTGGAAAGCCGCATCGCGCTGGCCGAAGCGGCGCTCGCGGCGGAATTGTGGGGCGAGGCGCGGCGGCATCTCGAGCCGCTGGTCGCCGACGGCGTCGCGGCGTCGGCGCGGGCCTGCCGCCTGATGGCCGAGATCGAAAAAGCGCAGAACGCCGACTTGGGCGCCGCCGAACGCTGGCGCGCGCGCGCCGACGAGGCCGCGCCTGATCCGGCGTGGGTGTGCGGCAAATGCGGCGCCGCGGCCGGGCGCTGGAGCGCGGTGTGCGCGGCCTGCGGCGCCTTCGCGAGCCTCGATTGGCGCCAGCCGCCGCGGATCGGGATCATCGCGCCGCCAACGCCGCAAGCCGCGCCGGCCGCGCGCTCCCCTCCCGAGGCGGCGGAGCAAGACGCGGAAGGCGATCTGGCGATCCCCGTGTCCGGCGAACCGCGCCCGAATTTCGCCAAGAACGGCTAACGGCTTTTAGTCCGACTTTTTTAGGCCGTCATGCATGGCCGGGCTTGCCCGGCCATGATGAAATAAAAAAATCGAGGCGGGTTGCGGAAACGCGCAGCCTGACCGGCCGCGCTACTCCGCCGCTTGGGCGACCTGGCCGGTGGCCAGCGCGGCGTCGAGCGTTTTGCTGGGATCGGCGTAGAAGCACGCCTCCATCCGGCCCTCGGCGATGTCGCGCGCGAAATGGATCAGGTGATAGGTGACCACGGCGATGTGGATCACCTCTTCGACCCGGCCCTGGCGCAAAAGGGGCATCGCGATCTTCCAGAACTTGGCGCGGTAATCGGCGCGCAGGCCCACATGCCACAGCACGCGGCCGATCACGCCCAGGCCCATCTTCAGCTCGCGCAGGCTCACCTTGCGCTCGACCTTCAGGCGGTTCGGATAGGTGTGCTCGGTCTGATAGATGAAGCGGCGGAAGATGTTTTCCGGCTGGTAGGCCTCGGTGATGCACTCGCGCCACATCTTCACCGTGTCGTCGTAGGGCATCTTGAACACCACGTTCGACACGCGGTTCTCGCCGTCGATCAGGCGGCCTTCCTTTTGCAGCCGGTCGAACAGCGCGGTCTTGGGCAGGGCGTACAGCAGGTTGATGGTCAGCATCGGGATGCCCGACGCCTCGATGAACTTCAGGATATTGCGCCCGGTCGCGGGCGTGTCGGTGTCCAGGCCCATGATGATGCCCGACACAACTTCCATGCCGTAGCTGTTCAGCGTCTGGATCGCCTCGAGAATCGGCTGGCGCAGGTTCTGCTTCTTCAGCATCGCGCCCAGCGCCCCTTCCTCCGGCGTCTCGATGCCGACGAAGATGGTGTCGAACGCGGCCTCGCGCATATCGGCGAGGATTTCCGGATTCTGCGCCAGGTTCAGCGTCGCCTCGCAGCTCAAGCGCAGCGGGTACCTGTTCGCCTTCTGGAACTCGATCAGCGGCGGCAGCATGGCGCGCGTCGCCTTGGCGTTGCCGATGAAGTTGTCGTCCACGAAATAGACCGGGCCGGTGGCGCCGTTCTTCAGGATCGACTTCAGCTCGCGGATCAGCTGCCCGGGGCTTTTCAGGCGCGGGTTGCGGCCATAGAGCGCGGGGATGTCGCAGAACTCGCAGCGATAGGGGCAGCCGCTGGAATACTGCACGCTGCCCAGGAAATATTTCGATACGTCGATCTGGTCGTAGGCCGGCGTCGGAAACGCCTCCAGCGCCAGGCGGTCGTTGGTCGTGAAGCGCAGCTGCGCCGGCGGTCGGCGCGGGCCTTCGTCCAGGTATTCGATGATCTTGTCGGTTGAGTCGCCGATCTCGCCGACATGCAATAGGTCGACGGTCGGATAGTATTCCGGGCAGCCCGACACCGACGGCCCGCCCAGCACCACCGGCTTGTCGAAACGGTGCGCGCGCCCGGCGATTTCCTCGATGAACTTGCGCTGCACATGCATGCCGCTCGTAAACACGGCGTCGGCCCAGCGCAAATCCGCGTCGGTCGCGGGCTCGAAATTCTCGTCGATGAAGCGCACCTCCCATTCCGCGGGCAGATAGGCGGCGATCAGCAGCAGGCCCTGCGGCGGCATGAAGGCCTGCACGTCCATCAGCTTGAAGGAATACTGGAAGGTGCCGAAGCTGGGCGCGTAGCGCGGGAACACGCAAAGAATGCGTCGCACGTTGCGCGGCTTGTAGCTGGTTTTCCCGCCGCTGGCCGGCGTGGGCGAACTGATCTGGCCTTCGGGCATCGACAGGTCCTGACGGATTTCGTTTCTTGGTCAAGATGCGCGGTTCATGCCGCGGCGCACAACGGCACTTTAGACGGTTTAGCGGGCGGAGAGAATGACCGATCGTCCCTGACCCGGCAAGCCGCATTAAACCCTGGGAATCATGGGGAAAACTCCAGCCGGCGCAAATCCGGGCCGCAGCCCTTGCCGGGCCGGGGCTAAGGCCCCTATAACGTGCCGCGCCAAAACCTCGCGGCGTTGCCCCAATAGCTCAGTGGTAGAGCAACCGCTTCGTAAGCGGTAGGCCGCTGGTTCAAATCCGGCTTGGGGCACCATCCTTTTCCGGCGTCTGCCAGCGCCGTCGATCGGGAAAATCCTTTTCGGTTTGTTCCGCTGGCGTCACCTAGCGGATTGATATACCGTATTATTAATTACCGCCGCGCCATGGGATGCCGCCCATGGATGACGGCGGCCGGGGGCAGCGTTTCAGTTCAGAGGCCAAAGACCTCGGGCGCCGTCCGCCAAGCCGGAACACCGGCGCCAACGATAACGCTGATGGGAAGGGAAACGCCAATGATCCAATCGCTCAAACTCCGTCTTGCCTGCGCCAGCGCCGCAGCGCTTGTGCTGGGCGCGTTCAGCATCGCGCCGGCCCATGCGGCGTGGGAGCCCACGCGCACGGTCGAATTCATCGTGCCGGCGGGCACCGGCGGCGGCGCCGACCAGATGGCGCGCACCATCCAGGGCATCGTCACCAAGCACAGCCTGATGAAGCAGTCGATGGTGGTGATCAACAAGGCGGGCGGCGCCGGCGGCGAGGGCTTCCTCGACGTCAAGGGATCGAAGGGCAATCCGCACAAGCTGGTGATCACGCTGTCGAACCTGTTCACCACGCCGCTCGGCACCGGCATTCCGTTCACGTGGAAGGACCTGACGCCGGTGGCGATGCTGGCGCTGGACGAGTTCATCCTGTGGGTGCATGCCGACACGCCCTACAAGACCGCCAAGGACTATATCGACGCGATCAAGAAGGCGCCCGCCGGCCAGTTCAAGATGGGTGGCACCGGCTCGAAGCAGGAAGACCAGATCATCACCGTGGCGATGGAAAAAGCTACGGGCACAAAGATGACCTACGTACCCTACAAGGGCGGCGGAGAGGTGGCGGTGCAGCTGGTCGGCAAGCACGTCGATTCGACCGTCAACAACCCGATCGAGGCGGTGGCGCAATGGCGCGCGGGGTCGTTGCGTCCGCTGTGCGTGTTCG
>JAHFPH010000138.1 GCA_023266845.1 Rhodospirillaceae bacterium | reverse complement strand
TTACGTCATTGGGACGATAAGTCGTGCAGCCCTTGCAGCCCAGATCGTAGGCCTGGGCGTAGACGTCCTTGAACGCCTCGAACGACAGCGCCGCCGGGATGTTGATGGTCTTGGAGATCGAGCTGTCGATATAGCGCTGCACCGCGGCCTGCATGGTCAGATGATCGCCCGGCGACAGCGCTTGCGCGTCCACGAACGCCTCGGGCAAGGGCGCGTTGTCGCCGTTGAGGCGCCGGAACAGGCGATAGGCATGGTCGCTGACCTGCTCCTCGCGCCGCGTGCCGTCGGGCATCAGGATCGAGCGGGTGAAATTGAAGCTGAATACCGGCTCGATGCCCGAGGAAATGTTGTCGGCCAACAGCGAGATGGTGCCGGTCGGCGCGATCGAGGTCACCAGCGCGTTGCGGATGCCGTATTGGGCGATGCCGTCGCGCAAATCGGCGTCGAGCTCGCCGATGGTTTCGCCTTGGAGATACTTCGCGGCATCGAAGAGCGGGAACGCGCCTTTCTCTTTCGCCAGCTCGATCGACGCCGCATAGGCGTGCCGGCGCAGCGCCGCCATCCATTGCGTGGTAAGCCGCACCGCCGCCTCGCTGCCATAGCGCGTGCCGCTGAGGATCAGCGCGTCGGCCAGGCCCGTGACGCCGAGCCCGATGCGCCGCTTGGCCTTGGCCTCGTGAAGCTGCTCGGGCAAGGGGAAGCGCGACACGTCGATGGCGTTGTCCATCATGCGCACGGCCAGCGGAACGACCAGGGCCAGGCGGTCCATGTCCAGCCGCGCCTGGGCCGTGAATGGATCCAGCACCAGCACCGCCAGATTCACCGAGCCCAGCAGGCACGCGCCGTAGGGCGGCAGCGGCTGCTCGCCGCAATTGTGAACGACGATGCCGTTGGCGTCGAAAGCGTTGATGTCCGGCACCTGCACGTCGAATACCTCTTCTTCGCCGTCCGGCTCGATCGACTCGATCTCGGCGAAGAAGCGCTCGCCGTTCAAGCCGCGCTTGTATGACGACAAAGCGCCGGCCAATCGCCATGCTTTGTCGGTGTCGGCGAAGCCGATGCGTTCGGCGAACAGCGCCAGATTGTCGTTGGCGACCGCAAGTTCATGCTGCGCTTCGCACTGGTAGTCGCGCATGCCGCCCTTGCCGTCGGGCAATGCGCGCGGACCGGCAGGCCGGCGCTCGCGGTAGATCGACGAAGCGATGCCCAGACGCAGTAGCATTCGCTGCGCCGCTTCAAGCCGTGACAGATCGCTTTGCGCCAGACGCACGCTGACGCCCTTTTCCTGCGCGCCGATCACCGTGCCGTCCGTGTCGAACAACCCGCGCAGGAAACCGCGATAGAACGCCGCCGAGCAGCGTTCGAGCTTCGGCGTGATCGCCTTGTCGCCCGGTGTCATGCCCAAGTCGAGGGCAAGATGCCGCACCGCGCCAAAAGCAAGGCGGTATTCGTCGCGGCCAGCGACGGGAATCCAGCCCGTGAAATCGCTTCGATGGCGCAAACTTTGGGCGGCTTCCAGCGCCGCTTCCATCACGCCGTCCACGCCTTCCCGCCCATTGCCGTCGTTCACCGCTGGGCGGCGGCGCCAGACGCTGAGCACCGCTTTGTCGGATTTGAGCGTTCCGTCGCCGACCAGAAGCCCCAGCAGATAACCTTCTGCCGCGCCGTAAAGACCCGGCCAATCATTGAGCGCGCGGTGATTCCCAAGCACGATGCGGTCGCCAGCGCACAACTCGCCCGCCTTGCGCCAATCCGTGTCCGCGCCCAAGCGCGTCGTATTCGTTACGGTCTTGACCGGGTGGTCGGTGGTCAGGCGCAGCGAGTGGCCGTCGCGCGTTTGCAACCGCAGCACCTTCTTGCGGCCCGTGGCGAAGAATCCTTCGTCGCCGCTCAGATGGGCCCGCCCGTCGATTATCGCGCGGAACTGCTTGCCGATCAGATCGGAAACCTGCCTTGGGCCTTCTTCAGTCAGCACCCAGGTATCCGCCGTGACGCAAGGATTGGTCGCGTGGATGGTCTCGCAGTAGTTCAGGTTGTTGCGCCGGTTGATGCGGTCGATGAAAATCACGCCCGGCTCGGCATACGCGTACGTGGCGCGCATGACGCGGTCCCACAGCTCGCGGGCGCGCACGGTCTTGAACAGGGTGCCGTTGAAGGTCAGCTCCCACGGCGCGTCGGCCTTGACCGCCGCCATGAACGCGTCGGTCACCAGCACCGACAGGTTGAACATGCGCAGCCGCCCCGGCTCGCGCTTGGCGTCGATGAACGCCTCGATGTCCGGGTGGTCGCAACGCATCGTCGCCATCATGGCGCCGCGGCGATATCCAGCGCTCATGATGGTGCGGCACATCGCGTCCCACACGTCCATGAAGCTCAAGGGCCCCGAGGCGTCGGCGCCGACGCCTTTGACCGGCGCGCCCCGGGGCCTAAGCGTGGAAAAGTCGTAGCCGATGCCGCCGCCCTGCTGCATGGTCAGCGCCGCTTCGCGCAGATGCTGGAAGATGCTGCCCATGTCGTCCTGGATGGCGCCCATGACGAAGCAGTTGAACAGCGTCACCTCGCGCTTGGCTCCGGCCCCGGCCAGAATGCGGCCCGCGGGCAGGAACGCGAAATTCTCCAACGCCGAATAGAACTTATCGGCCCAGGCCGCGCGGTCCTTTTCCGGCTCGGCCAGCGCCCGGGCGACGCGCCGCCAGGTATCGGCGACGGTCTTATCCACAGCCTCGCCGCCCGGCCCTTTGAGCCGGTATTTCATTTCCCAGACCCGCTGGGAGATGGCGTCGAGTGTCGCCATTTGCCGCCGTGATCCCTGCCGCCGCGCAAGGCCGTTTTGGGCCGCGCGCCGTCGGCGCAATAAAGTTTCATAATCCGGCCCGGGGCCGGGGGCGCGGACTTTAAAAGGGTCCGCTCCGGGGGTCAACGCCAATGTTCTTGTTATGTTTCCAAAGGCGGGAGGCGCAACGCCGGGTAATCCCACCTAATCCACAAGCTTATCCCCGGAAAAACGGCGGTTTGGCGGAACTAATCCTCAGGCCCGTCATTGCGGCGGCTTGACCCCGTTTGCTTCTTCGGCCAGCCGGTCGCTTCCGGTTTCGATCCGCCGCTCCAGTTCCGCCATGAACTCGGCGCGCTTCATGCCGGGCGGAATCGGATCGAGGAATTCGACCACAACGGTGCCCGGGCGCTTCATGAAAGACCGCCGCCCCCAGAACAGGCCCGAGTTGAGGGCAACCGGTACGACGGGCAATCCCAGCCGGTCGTACAACGCGGCGACGCCCGGCAAATACTGGCGCTTGGTGCCGGGCGCCGTACGCGTGCCTTGCGGAAAGATCACGATCTTGCGGCCCTGCTGCGCGCGCGCGCGCGCTTCGGCCACCATGCGCATCAACGCCTTGCCGCCGGCCGCGCGATCCACCCGGATCATGCCGCAGCGCCGCGCGTGCCAGCCCCAGACCGGAATCAGGAACAGCTCGCGCTTCAACACGACGCTGGGATAGTCGAACCACAGCGGCAGGGACACGGTGTCCCAGGCCGATTGGTGCTTGGCGGCGACGATGCACGCGCCCGCCGGCAGGCGTTCGCGCCCGCGCAATTCCCACTCCAGCCCGACCAGGATGCGCAGTGTCCACATCATCGTGCGCGCCCACCACGTCACGGCCGAGTACAAAACGCGCCACGGCAGCGGCAGCAACAGCAAATACAGAACGGCGAGCAGCGCGGTCCAACTGAGGAAGGCCAGGTTGAACAGGAACGCGCGCAGCGCGGTCATGCGGCCTCGGTCTGACTTGCGCCGGCACCCGGCGCGGGCAGGCCCACGGCCAGGCGCGCGGCGGCGGCGAGGTATTTGGTGTATTCGCCCGCGGCCAGCGCGACCGCGCCGTTTCGGGTCCACCATTCCCTGGCCGGAAAGCTGTCGGGAAACACGGGATGCGGCACGACGGCGACGCCGGGCATGGCGGCGCGGAATTCCAGCATCGCCCGGCGCAGGTGGTAGCTTGCCGTGACCAGGCGCAGCGAGCGGAAGCCCTGCTCGCGCATCCATTGCGCGGTTTCCGCGGCGTTGCCGGCGGTATTGTCGGCGGCGTAGCCCAGCGTGATGCAGCATCGCACTTCCTGCGGCGTTTGCTGCGCCGCGCGCAAAATCTCGGCCACGTCGACGCCGCGGTGCACGCCCGAAACGAACAGCTTCTTGGCGCGGCCCTGCAACAGAAGTGAAATTCCCTCGCCAAGGCGCCGGCTGCCACCGGTCAGAACGACGATGGCGTCGGTCGCGGCGGCGGGATCGTCCACGCGCTCGGGGATGTCGCAGGCGAACCAGACGAATCCCCCCGCCCAGGCCAGGGCCGCGACCGACGCCGCGGCCAGCAGCCCGCGGGCGATGCGCAACGCGCGGCCCAGTGCGCCGGACATCACACGAGCTTGGCCAGCGCGCGGCGCACGGTGCGCTTGGCCGCCGCCGAGGCGATCGCCATCATGCCGAGAAAGGACAGCGCGGCCGGCACCGCGCCCAGCGCCACCCATTGCCAGGGCGCCAGCCCCATGCGCGGCAGCAAGGCGGGATCGAGGCTCTCCGCCGCCTGATAGCAGAACGCGCCGGTTGCGATCAGCAGCGCCCAGCCGATCATCCCGCCGATGACGGACAGCCACATCGTGTGATTGCGGAACTGGCGCGTGATGTAGTCGTCATGCGCGCCGATGAGGTGCAGCACCTCGATCGTATCGCGATGCACGGCAAGGCCGGATCTGACCGCGAACACCACCACGGCCGAGCCGCTCAAGGCGATCAGCAGCACGGCGAACCCGGCCAACGCCGTGACCCGCGCGGCCAGCCGCGCCAGCTCGGCCCGCCAGACGCCGTGATCGTCGACCACTGCGCCGGGCGCGATCTCGGTCATCGCGCGACTCATCGCCGCCAAGTCGGGCTTGATGCCGCGCTGGGCGCGCACGACCAGCAGACGCGGCAGCGGCAGGTCGCCGGGCGCGGCACCCGCGCCGAGCCACGGCTCCAGGCGCCTGGCGACGTCGGCCGCGTCCAAAGCCTCGACCGCGCCTATTCCCGGCAGCTCGCCCAAGGCCTTGCGCGCCTGTTCGACCCGCGCGTCTTCGGCTTTCACGTTCACTGCCGCGCCGTCCTCGATCGCCGGCGGCAGCAGCACGGTGATCGCGCCGGCCACGCCCTCGGTCCAGCGCCAGGCCAGGATACCCAGCGCCAGCGCGGCCGCGATCGCCAGCGTCGCCAGGTACGACATCAGCGCCACGATCCAGGGCACCAGACGCCCGGAGCCGTCGCGCCCCAGCGGCAGGTCGTAATGTCGGCGGAACACGGCTATCCGTTCGCCGGAAGCTGCATCTGCGCGGGCCCGGCGTGCGGCACCGGCGGCAGCGCCACCGGCAGGATGTTGAGCCGGCCCGAGTCGAGATGCAGTTGCGGATAGTTGTAGCGCTTCACGAGCTGCGCGTTGTGCGTGGCGACCACCACCGTGGCGCCGTAGTTATGCGCGTTCTGGAACAGGCGCATCATGCGCTGCGCGTTGTGGTCGTCGACATTGCCCGTTGGCTCGTCCGCCACCAGCAGATCGGGCCGTGCCACCACGGCCCTAGCGATCGCCAGGCGCTGCTGCTCGCCGCCCGACAGCGTGGCGGGGCGCGCGTCCAGCGCGTCGGCCAGCCCCACCCAGGTCAGCAATTCGCCGACATGCTGCCTGATCTCGGTCTCGCCGACCGAGGCCACGCGCAAGGGCAGCGCCACGTTGTCGAAAGCCGAGAGATGCTGCAGCAACCGGAAATCCTGGAACACGACGCCGATGCGCCGGCGCAGCACCGGCGCCTCCATGCGCGACAGCGACGCGGTGTCGCGCCCGAACAGGCGGATGACGCCGCGCGACGGGCGCTCAGCCAAGTACATCAGGCGCAGCAGCGAGCTTTTGCCCGCGCCGCTGGTTCCGGTCAGGAAATGGAACGTGCCCGGCTCGAGCGTGAAGTCGATGTCGTGCAGCACTTCCGGCCCGTCGCCGTAGCTGAAGCCGACGTTTTCGAACCGCACGAATGCGCCGCTGTCCAGCATCCAGGACCTGGGTTTCCGGCCGGTTTCCCCTGGGAAAGGCCGGCGCACCTTGGCATGGCGGGGCGGGCGGCGTCCAGAATCGGCCGGGCCGGGGTATCGGGCGGACCACACCGAATCACTTTCTGCGCCCGGCCGGCGGCGTTTCCTTGCCAGGGACTCGGCCGATTCCTATAACGATTCGTTACGGTGGGCTCGGCATTGACATGATCGTCTCCTGTCCCAATTGCGCCACCGGCTTCAACCTGCCGGATTCGGCGCTGGGCGCGACCGGACGCAAGGTCCGGTGCGCGGCTTGCGGCCATGTGTGGCTGCAACGGGCGGAGTCCGCCCTCGCGCTGGACTCGCCCGTGACCAAGGAACCTTCCGCCGGCGCCGCGCGCGACGCGCCCGGGCGCCTGCCCGCCAATCTGCTGGAAATCGACTCGCCGATCGGCCTCAGCGGCATCGGCACGGGCGTCGATCTGTGGCGCGACGGCGAAGGCGCGGCGGTGGAATCCGCCAAGCCGGAAACGGAGCGGCCCCTCGACGCTCCCGCCGAAGCGGCCGAAGCCGAAAGCGCCGAGGACGCGGATATCGAGATCGAAGGATTGGGCGGCGAGGTTTTGGCGGTGCCGGAGCTGGCGGCGAAGCCCGCGCCTGGACCTGAAGCCGTGGACATCTCGGCGGCGGCGGAAGAAGCCGAAGCGCCGGCCAAGCCCGCCGCGGAAAAACCCGAACCGGCCGACGATACGATTCCGGCCGCGTGGCGCGCGCCGGACCTAGCCGCCCTGGCGCCGCTGGTGAACGCCATCGCACGGGACGAGGCGAAGAAAACCCGCGCGGCCGGCGCATCGCCGCGGCAACCGGAACCGGAGCGGGGCACGCAACCGGCCGAAGCGCCCACGCGACGGACCATCGAAGCATCGCAACCCGCGACTGAAGAATCCAAACCCATAGAATCCAAGCCCGCGAACGAGATGCCGGTCGGCATCGAAAAACCGGATGCGACCATCGCGCCGCAAGTCAGAGCGGAAAAACTGCGCTGGATCGATTCCGACAATATTTTCGTCGGACCTGCCCGGATGCCGGCGCGCATCAAGGCCGTCCCCGACCACGTGCGTGGCGACGAGGCCCCGGCTGAAACCGCCGGCGAGCCGGTGGTTCTGGAAGGCGCTGCGTTGAAAGCCGACAACAGGCGCGAGCCGCGTCTGTTGGAGGATCCCGCGCCCGCGGACACCGCGCCGATCCTCGTGGTGGATAACGAGCAATACGCCAAGGAGTCCGACGCCGAGGACCAGATCGAGACGCCGCCGCCCGCGGAGATCGAGGTCGACCTGGCGCCGGAGCGCGATTTTCCCGCGGAGATCGCCGCGGCGGCGTCGAAACATCGCCGTCTGCGCATCGGCGCGGTCGCGGCGGCGCTGGCGCTGGTCGTGGGCGGGCTGGTGGCGAACGAGGTGACGCAGCAGGACAAGGCGGCGCAACTGGCCGCGCTCAGCCCCGGCGGTGCCGTGCATGGCGACACGGGCCTGGGCTTCGCCAACGTCAACACCCAGCGCGCCGCCATGGGTGAAACGCCGGTGCTGGTGGTGACCGGCGAGGTGGTGAATACCTCGCGCCGGGCCAAAGCCGTGCCGGTGTTGCGCGGCGCGCTTCTGGGCGGCGAGCGCGAGCTGCAGTTCTGGACCTTCACCGCCAAAACCGGGCGCCTGGAGCCCGGCCAGCGCGCGGGCTTCGAGACCGTGCTGCGCAATCCCGTGACCGGCGCAACCGATGTGCGCGTGACTTTCGCCCCTGCCGGCGGTTAACGCCTAAGTACGAAATAATCGTCGTTAAATCAGCGCCTTACGAAGAAATTTAAGGCGCCGTTAACGGTTTGGTAACGGTTTGACCGTAGCGTTACCGAACCATTAACGACCGGCAATAAGCCGGCGTGAGGAGGCTGCAATGGCAAACATTCTCCTGGCGGAGGACGACGCGGCCGTGCGCGAGTTCGTCCAGCGTGCGCTGATCCACAGCGGCCACAAAGTGACCGCCGTGGCCGACGGTCATGGCGCGGCGAAAGCCCTGGCCAAGTCGGGCTTCGACTTGCTGCTGAGCGATATCGTGATGCCGGGCATGGACGGCATCGACCTGGCGCTGGGCGCCGCCGAGGCTTGCCCGGGCATCGCCGTGCTGCTGATGACCGGCTACGCGGCGGAGCGTCGGCGCGCCCACCGCATGGACGAGCTGGTCTATCGCGTGATCGCCAAGCCCTTCAGCCTGCGCGAGATCTGCGCGGCGGTGAACGAGACTCTGGCGCTGCGCAACGCCGACAGGTCGGTCGCGTAGCCCGGCCTTACGGCCTGACCTGGCCCGATCCGCGCACCACGTATTTGAAGCTGGTCAACTGCTCGGCGCCCACGGGTCCGCGCGCGTGCAGGCGGCTGGTCGAGATGCCGATCTCCGCGCCCATGCCGAACTCGCCGCCGTCGGCGAATTGCGTCGAGGCGTTGTGCAGC
>JAHFPH010000016.1 GCA_023266845.1 Rhodospirillaceae bacterium | reverse complement strand
ATTGGCCGAGCCGATGAAGCCCTTCATCAGCTTGTTGGCGACGTAGTAATCCTCGGTCAGCAACTGGCCGGAAAGATAGAAGGCAATCGCGTCGGGCCCGTCGCGCTCGACGATGCGCCGGAACCCCTTGGCGACCGTATCGAGCGCAGTGCCCCAGTCCGCGCGTGCGTAACCGCCGTCCGCGCGGCGCAGCATGGGGTGCAGCAGCCTTCCGTCGAGGCCCAAAGTTTCGTCCAGCGCCGAACCTTTGGAACATAGCCGCCCGGCGTTCGCGGGATGCGCAGGGTCGCCGGCGATCGTGGCGCCGCCCTTGCCGTCCGGCTTCGCCAGAATACCGCAGCCCACGCCGCAATAGGGGCAGGTCGTGCGTATCGCCGTCTGCATTTCCATTCCGCCCACGCCGCCTGTGGCCATTTCGAGATGCGCGCGCATGCAGGGCCTCAATACACATCCGCTTGATAGCGGCCGGATTTTTTGAGCGCCGTGACATAGGCGCGCGCAGCCTCGGCCGACTTTCCGCCATGTGTCGCGACGATTTCGGCCAAGGCGGCGTCGACGTCCTTCGCCATGCGCTTGGCGTCGCCGCAGACATAGAAATGCGCGCCGGAATCGACCCAGGAATAGAGCTCCGCGCCTTCCTCGCGCATCCGGTCCTGCACATAGGTTTTCTTCCGACCCGGTTCACGCGACCAGGCGAGCGACAGGTGGGTCAACCCGCCGTCCCTATGCAGCGCTTCGATTTCATCGCCGTAGAAAAAATCCGTGCCGCGCCGTCGGTGACCGAAGAACAGCCAGGATTTTCCACCTGCGCCGGTCGCTTGCCGCTCGCGCAGGAAGGCGCGGAACGGCGCGATTCCCGTGCCCGGTCCCACCATGACGATCGGCGTGGACCTGTCCGCAGGCAGGGCGAAGCCCTGCGCACGCTGGATATAGGTCTTGACCGCGCTGCCCGGCGCGATCCGCCCCCCGAGATAAGTCGAAGCGACGCCCAGGCGCTCGCGCCCGTCGATCGCGTAGCGCACCTCGTCCACGGTCAGGGCGATGCGGCCCGGATCGGCCTTGGGGCTGGAAGAAATCGAATAGAGCCTGGGTTGCAACGGCTCCAACGACTCGACGAAGGCCTCGGGATCGGGGCGGATGTTCGGGAATTTTCGGATCGCGGCCAATACGTCGAGCGCCGCCGCGTCGCCGGATGGATCCTCGCCTACCGCCAGCGCCTTGGCCAGTTGCCGCCGCTCGCCTCCGGTCAGGTACGAGATCAAATGAAACAGCATGTCCGGCGCGGCGCCCAGCGAATAGTCGGTCAGCAACGCGTCGCGCAGCGCGCGATCGGCGATCGGGAAATCCGGCTCGGCGCCGATCGCCGCGATCACCGCGTCGACGAGCGCCGGGTCGTTCCGCGCGAACACGCCGAAAGAGTCGCCGACCGCATAGTCGAGACCCGAGCCATTCAGATCGAACTCGATATGGTTGGTGACTTTGTCGGAATCGCTACTGTTGAGACGCCGGCGCGACAGAAAGGCGACATCGACCGGGCGGTCGCGCGAGCTGCCCAGGGCCGGTGTCGTGCGCTGCGACACGGCCCCTGGCTCGGCCGTGGAAGCGGGCGCCGCAGCCTGACTGTCCTTTTCCTCGTACAGCCGTTTCAGCGTTCGCGTGGTGTCCTTGCCGCCGGGTACGCACAGGTTCAGCCGTTTTTCGGCACCCTTGAACAGCGCGTCGGCATAGTCCTGGCAGTTGTAGCCGCACTGGCCGCAATCCTGCTGGCCCATCGCCGCCATCATGCGCCGGCGCAGCGGCTTGCCCTCGGCCAGCTGCATCCGTTCGCCAAGCGGCATGGAGGCATCATGCCAGGGTGCATCGTCGTCGCTTTCCGCCGGTTGACCGGAAGGCAGGGGCGGCGCGATGGTTTCGGACTGCGGAGCGGACGCGGCAGTTCCATCTGTAAACGCGATGAAGCCGGCGAAAAATCCGTTCAGCCAGTCGCGTTGCTCGGAGGTGAACGGCGCGGTGTCCGGCAGGAATTGCACCGGAGCCGGGCGTGCCGAAACCGTCATGCCGCCTTCTCCGCATCGAACAGCGCCTTCAACGCCGCGGCATCGTGCCGCCGCGTGAAAGCGAGAAAACTTTCCTCGCGCGATGCGCGATGCGCCAGATAGGACTTCAACATGCGTTCGACCAACGCGGGCGCGTTCTCCGCCTTCACGTCGCGGTAAACTTCGCGGCCCAGCGCCGCGTCGGGGCCGAAGCCACCGCCGACCAGGACGTGATAGCCCTCGACCGTATCGCCGTCCTGCGACACCGGCACCCTGGCGCCGAGCAGCCCGATATCGCCGATATAGTGCTGGGCGCAGGAATGAGGGCACCCCGTCAGGTGGATGTTCACCGGCCCGTCCAGCTTCACGCGTGCCTCGCACCACCCGGCGATCGCTTCGGCATGGCGTTTGGTATCGCTGGCCGAGAAGCGGCACCCGGTGTTGCCGGTGCAGGCGACCAGCCCGGCGCGCACCGAACTTGCCTTGGTGGAAAGCCCGATCGCCTCGATCGCCGCCTCGGCCAGCGCGACGCGATCCTGCGCCACGCCCGAGATCAACAGGTTCTGCCACACGGTCAGGCGGATATCGCCGTCGCCCAGGTCGCGCGCGATCTTGGCTAGGTCCCGCATCTGCGCGACCGTCATGCGGCCGACCGGCAGCACCACGCCGATCCAGCAAAGACCGGGTTGCTTTTGCGGATGCACGCCGATATGCGCCATGCGGTCGAAAGCCGGGCGCGGCATAATCGCCCCGGCCGGCGCGAGCGCGAGCTTGCGGCCGAGCTTGCCTTCGACCGCCGCCAGGAATTTCTCGCAGCCCCAGGAATCGAGCAGGTATTTAAGGCGCGCCTTGGCGCGGTTGGTACGGTCGCCATGGTCGATGAACACGCGCACGACGGCGTCGGCGACCTCCGCCGCTTCGGCGGGGCGCACGATAACGCCTGTATCGCGCGCGAAATCCCGGTGCCCGGTGATGCCGCCGATCGCCAGGCGAAACCACACGCCCGGCTCGGCGCCGAATCCGTCTTTGATGGCGACGGCCTGAAAGCCGATGTCGTTGGTGTCTTCCAGCACCGGAACGACGCCCGCGCCGTCGAAGGCGACGTTGAATTTGCGCGGCAGGCCGTAGAGCGACCGGTCGGCCAGGATGTGATGATGCCATTCCCGCGCGCAAGGCCGCGTGTCGATCAGCTCCTGCGGATCGATCCCCGCGGTCGGCGTGCCGGTGACGTTGCGGATATTGTCGGCGCCCGCGCCGCGCGACCACAGGCCCAGATGCTGCACCGCCTCGACCACCGCGACGCCGTCGGCGGCGGCGATGTCGCGGATCTGCAGATTGGCGCGCGTGGTGACATGCGAGTATCCGCCACCGTATTTTTCGGCGATATCCGCAAGGCCGGAGAGCTGCCAATGGCCGAGAATGCCGTTCGGAATCCGAAGCCGGCACATATAGGAATTCTGGGCCGGGGCCACATAGAACAGCCCGTGGAATTTCCAGCGGAACACGTCCTGCCCTTTGGGAAACTGCTCTTCGCGCGCCGCCTGTTTCATGCGCGCGTAGATGTCGAAGGGATGCTGCTCGCGCTTGGTTTTTTCCTCCGCCGAGAGTTTCTTGCCCTCCGCTTCGTAACGCGCCATCGCCTTCAGATGCGGCGCGTCAGGCCCAGTCGACTCCGCTTGGGAGGAAATGCCCAACGGCGCCACCACGCCTGGATCGAGCGGCGCCATGCCGCGCGAGGCGCGCGCCACGCGCACGCCCGACATGAAGCCTTCCAGATAGCGGCGCTGCTCGGGCGTGAAATCGTTGGACATGGCGGCTTTCAGGCCGCCGCCGGCGCGGCGAGGGCGCGGCCGAATGCAAGTTCGCCGCGGAATGCCGCGACTTTTTCGCCCGTGCCGATCAGCTCGCGGTACCAGGCGCTGTCCGTGGAATCGCCATAGAGCACGGCACCCGCAAGTCTGCCGTCGCGCAACACCAGCTTGCGATAGCTGCCGCGACCAGGGTCGGACAGCACGATCGCCTCGCCGCCCCGCTCGCCCAAAAAATCGCCGGCGGAGAACAGGCCGATCCCCGTCACCTTCAGGCTGGCCGCGGGCACGCAGCCTGGATAACGCACCGTGTCGCCGGCGAGTATTTGCGCCAGTGCTGCCGCCTGGGCGTGCGCCGATTCGACCAGCCCATGGCATTGGCCGCGATGCTCGGCGCAATCGCCGATCGCGTGGATGCCGCCGATATTCGTTTCAAGCCGATCGTCGACCACGACGCCGCGTCCCGTCGCGACGCCGGCGTCGCGCGCCAACGCGATATTGGGGCGCACACCGACCGCGACTACCACCAGATCAGCATCGAAGCTCCGCCCATCCTTCAGCTCCACCGCCTCGACCCGTTCCACTCCGGCGATGCGCGCAGTCTCGGCGCCGGTCACGACGACGATGCCGCGGCGTTCGATCGCGCGCTTCAGCATGGCTGCGGCCTGACCGTCGAGCTGCCGCTCCATCAGCCGGTCCATCAAATGCAGCACGGTCACGCGGGCGCCCGCCTTCATCAGTCCGTGCGCGGCCTCGAGGCCCAGCAAGCCGCCGCCGATCATCACGACCCGCGTGCCCGGCGCGGCTGCGCGCGCCATCGCCGCCACGTCGTCGAGATCGCGGAACGCGACGACGCCGGGCAGATCGATCCCCGGCATCGGTGGCCGAATGGGCTGCGATCCGGTGGCGAACACCAGCCGGTCGAAATCGAGCGTCGCACCGCCGGTCAAGGTTACGCGCCGTGCGGCGACATCGACTGATCTGGCCGGCCGGCCGAGCATCAACTTGATGCGGTTCGCCCACCACCACGCCATCGGTTTCAATTCGATCTCATCAAGGCTCGCTTCGCGCGCTAAAAGCGCCGACAGCAGCACGCGGTTATAGGCAAGGCGCGGCTCGTCGCCGACGATCGCGATCGCGTAACGGCCGGGCGCGCGCCGCGTCAGTTCCTCCGCCAGTCGCGCGGCCGCCATGCCGTTGCCGATGATGGCCAGCTTCTTGCCCACGATCTACGCCGCCTCGACGAAGCGGTGGCGCTCGTACAGGAACTCGAGCACGCGCTTGCGGCAGCCGAGATAGGTCGGATTGGTCGCCAGCTCCAGCCGGTTGCGGGGCCGCGCCAGGGGCACCTCCAGCACCTCGCCGATGCGCGCGGCCGGGCCGTTGGTCATCATGACGATGCGGTCGGACAGCAGTACCGCCTCGTCCACGTCGTGGGTGATCATCAGCACGGTGTTGCCGAGCTTTTGGTGCAGCGCCATGACCGAATCCTGCAGATGCGCGCGGGTCAGCGCATCGAGCGCGCCGAACGGCTCGTCCAGCAGCAGTACCTTGGGCTCCATCGCCAGCGCGCGCGCCAGGCCCACGCGCTGCTTCATGCCGCCGGATATTTCCGCCGGCCGCTTGTCCTTGGCGTGCGCCATCTGCACCAACGCCAGCTTGTGCATGGTCCAGTCGTGCCGTTCGGCGCGCGATTTCGCGCCGGCGAACACCTTGTCCACCGCCAGGCGCACATTTCCGTAGACCGTGAGCCACGGCAGCAGCGAGTGGTTTTGGAACACCACAGCCCGGTCGGGCCCGGGCGAATTCACCTCGGTCCCTTCCAGCAGCACGCCGCCCTTGGTCGACTGCACCAGGCCGGCGACGATGTTCAGCAACGTCGACTTGCCGCAGCCCGAATGGCCGATGATCGACACGAACTCGCCCTTGGTGATGGTGAGGGTGATATCGCTGAGCACATCGGTGACGACCGAGCCGCGCGCGAACAGCTTGTCGACATGGTCGATTTTCAGGTGGGGCGCCATTGCGGCCTCTCTCAGTTGGCGGCAGTGCCGCGGGTGACGACGGTGGCGATCGCGGCGACGACGCGGTCGAGCACGAAACCGACCACGCCGATATAGGCGAGCGCCACCACGATGTCGCTGAGGCGCGACGAGTTCCATGCATCCCAGATGAAGAAGCCGACACCCACGCCGCCGGTCAGCATCTCGGCCGCCACGATGGCGAGCCACGACAGCCCGATGCCGATGCGCAGCCCGGTGAAGATGTACGGCGCGGCCGAGGGGATCATGATCTTCCAGAAGAACTCGAAATGGTTCAGCCGCAGCACCAGCGCGACGTTGCGATAGTCCTGCGGAATGTTGCGGATGCCGACCGCCGTGTTGATGATGATCGGCCAGACCGCCGTGATGAAGATCACGAAGATCGCCGAGGGCTGGCTGTCGCGAAACGCGGCCAGCGAGATCGGCAGCCAGGCCAGCGGCGGCACGGTACGCAGGATCTGGAAGATCGGATCCAGCCCGCGCATCGCCCAGACCGACTGCCCGATCAAGGCGCCGATCAGGATGCCCGCCACACTGGCGATGCCGTAGCCGACGCTGACGCGCTCAAGCGATTTCAGCACGCGCCAGCCCAGGCCGATATCCTGCGGCCCCAGGTTGAAGAACGGATCGACGATCAAATCGCGCGCGTCGGCCCAGATGCGCGATGGACCCGGCAGCGTGGCGCCGGGCTTCATGCACGCGATCTCCCAGACCGCGAGGCCGAGGGCAAGCATGATCAGCGGCGGCAACAGACGGGTCGCCGCTGCCGCCAGCGCCTGGAGCAATCGCGATTTCGCGCTGCCGAGGTCCGGTACGCGGAAGCGCAGCAGCTTGGCGCCGGACGGGGCGAGCGCGGCTTCCGCGGCCTTCATGATGGAAACGGTCATGGGAGAATCCCCTTCATGGGTTTCGGCGGCAAGCGGTGCGTGACGCGCCGCCAAGGTCATACCTCGGCCCGTTTGATCGACAGGCTTTTCAGATAGGCTGCGGGGTTTTCGGGATCGAACACCTTGCCGTCGAAGAAGGTCTCCTTGCCGCGCGAGCTGGTCGCCGGAATGTCGGACGCCGGCACGGACAGTGACTTGGCCGCTGTGCGCCACAGGTCTTCGCGGTTCACTTTGTTCACAAGCGCCTTGGCGTCGAGCGTGGGCTCGAACTTGCCCCAGCGTATGTCCTCGGTCAGGAACCACAGATCGTGGCTTTTGAAGGGATACGAGGCGTGCTCGCTCCAAAACTTCATGTACTGCTTGGTGCCCTTTTCGACCCGGCCGTTGCCGTAATTGATGTCGCCCTTGGCGCGACCGATGATGTCCGGCACAGGCACGTTGAACCACTGGCGGCGCCCGACGATATCGGACATTTCCGCGCGGTTCTCCATTTTCTCGCACCACATCTGTGCTTCCATCACGGCCATCAGGATCGCCTGCGCGGCTTTCGGGTACTTGTCGACATAGGCGGCGCGCATGCCCAGCACCTTTTCCGGGTGCTTGAACCAGACCTCGCCGGTGGTGCAGGCGGTAAAGCCGATGTTCTGGTTGACGAGTTGTTCGTTCCACGGCTCGCCGACGCAGAACGCGTCCATGTTGCCGACCTTCATGTTCGCCACCATCTGCGGCGGCGGCACCACGATGGTCGACACGTCCTTGTCGGGGTCGATGCCGCCGGCGGCGAGCCAATAGCGCAGCCACAGATCGTGCGTGCCGCCGGGGAAGGTCATGGCGACCTTCACTTCCTTGCCGGCGGCTTTTTTCTTTTCGAACGCCGCTTTCAGCGGCGAGGCGTCGGTGGTGACCTTGAGGTCCTTGTATTCGTTGGCGACGGAGATCGCCTGCGCATCGAGGTTCAACCGCGCCAGGATGTACATCGGCGTGGGCACGTTGTTCTGCGTCACCTTGCCGGCCGAGATCAGGTACGGCATGGGCGTCAGGATATGGGCGCCGTCGATGCCGTTGGCCTCGGAGCCCAGCGTGATGTTGTCGCGCGTGGCGCCCCAGGACGCCTGCTTCGCCACCTCGACATCGGGCACGCCGTGCTTGGCGAACAACCCCTTTTCCTTCGCGATCACCAGGGCCGAGGCGTCCATCAGCGCGATGTAGCCGAGCACCGCCTTGGTCGTTTCGGGACCGGCGGCCTGCGCCACATGGATGCCGAAGGGGAAACTCGTCTTAACGGCGGCGGCCAGCGCCGCCGCGCCGGCGGTCGTCTTCAACAGTTGGCGCCGTCCGATCCCGCGCGCCGGGGCTGTCGCTTTCCTGGTGTCGGTGGTCATGGCAGTCGTCCTTTCCGCGTTCGAGTTCGGTTCACTCTCAAGCCCGGTCCGGCCTTTACGGCGCGGTTCCGGCTTCCGGCTCGGCGCGTCTCCTCCACTCAAGACCAAACAAAAAGGCCGCCCCCAGGGTCGGATCGCGTTTCCCCAGGACAGCGGCGTTGCTTCTTGGCCCTTCGTCGGGCGTTTCGGTGCCGGCAGCGTTGGCGGCACCGTGTCGGCTTCTACATACTCAACTTCCGTGCCAGCCCCGGAGATCGAAAAACTTATTCTGCATCAATAGCTTAAGCAGAAAGAGAGGGGCCGCCGATTTTCACGCTGTATGGCTGTCGCCTAGAGCTTCAACAAAATGTAGAAAAATTGTGCAGCGCAACAATGTTGTGGATAGATAGCTAAAAGCATCAGTCGCCGCGCCTTATGGGCCAGATGGCCAGGTGCGCGGCGATGTTGTCGGGGTCGAAAGCAGGACCGGCGAAGGCGCCGATTCCGTCCGCCGGTTCGCCCGCCGGCAACCCGTGGCCGCCGCCGAGCGCGGCGTCGTAAAGATCGGGCCTAAACACCGCTTTCGCCGCCGCCAGCAGCGCGGCCGACATCGGCGCCTGGCCCCAGCGCACCATTTGCGCGTAAAGCCACGCCGCCTGGGTCGGGTCGGGGCGCGCGTCGCCGGCGCGGCCGATTAGCAAATAGCGGTCGCTCGCGCGCACCGCGCCGGAGGGCGAGATTTTCAGTCGGCCGTCGAGCGTGCGCCGGATAACCTCGGCCGCGACGCCGATGCGATTGGGCGCGGACAGGATCGCCGCGACCTCGTCGCGGTTCGCCGGATCCTCGACATAGGCGGCCGCGCCGGTATGCGCGCGCACCAGCCGCTCAAGCACGCCGGGGTTGTCCGCCACCCATTGGCTGCGTACCGCCAGCACTTTTTCCGCGGCGCGGGCCAATATTTCCGACACGAAATGCAGGATATGGCCGATGCCGAGATCGACCGCGACTGAGTTCCACGGCGCACCGACGCAAAACGCGTCGACATGCCCGCTGGCGAGACTCTCCACCATATAAGGCGGCGGCAACACCACCAGGCGCAGATCCTCATCGGGATCGACATCGCCAGCGGCCATCCAGAAGCGAAGCTGATAATTATGGGTCGAAAACGGAAAGGTCATGCCGAAAGTCAGCGGATCCTTGCCCGCCTTGCGCCGTTCGCGCACGACGCGGGCAAGCGCGCACGACGAAACCTTCGGGTCGGCAATGTCGCCATCGGCCGCGGCAGCGATCGCGGCATGGAGCCCGGGGGAAACGGTGATCGCATTGCCGTTGAGGCCAAGGTTGAACGGCGCCAGAATCGGCACCTTCACGTGCCCCAAACCCAGGCTGGAGGCGATCGCCACCGGCGCCAGCAGGTGCGCGGCGTCGAACAGGCCGATGTTCAGCTTGTCGCGGACGTTCGACCACGACACTTCGCGCACCAGCTCCACGTCCAGCCCCTCGCCCGCGGCGAAATCCTTGTCCGCAGCGACGATCAGCGCCGCTGCATCCGCCAGCGGGATAAAGCCGATCCGCAATTTCACGGGGCCGCTCATTTCAACAGCTCCGCCGTGGTGATCACGGACTGCGCGATCTCGACGATTTTCTTTTTCTCGTTCATCGCTGTCCGGCGCATCAGCGCATAGGCGTTCGCTTCGGTCATGGATTTGGCTTTCATCAGGATGCCCTTGGCGCGGTCGATGATCTTGCGCTCTTCCAGCACCGTTTTGGTGCGCTCCAGCTCGCTCTGGAGCCGCGCAAACGCATTGAAGCGCGAGATGCACAGATCGAGGATGTGCTTGACCCCCTCCTTCTTCAGTCCGCCGACGCTGTAGGCCGACACACCGGCATCGACCGCGGCCTGGATCGAGGCCGTGTCGCTTTGGTCTACGAACATCGCGACCGGGCGCCGCACCGCGCGGCTCATCTGCAGCATCTGCTCGAGAATGTCGCGGCTGGGATTTTCCAGGTCGATCAGGATCACGTCGGGATCGACCGCGTAGATGCGGGTCAATAGGTCGGTCATGTCGGCGATGCGCACGACGTCACCATGGCCGGCATCGTGCAATCCTTCCTCCAGGATCGCCGCGCGGATCGGGCTTTCATCGACGATCGCGATTTTGAGCGGATGGCCGCCCGCGGCCGTGCGCGCCGCGCCGCCCGGGCCTGGCTTCTTGTTGCTTGCCATCCGCGATCGCTCGATCTCGCCGAATCCCATACGTGCGAAAGGGCCGGATCGCGGGCGCTCCGCCATCTTCCAGCCTTGCCAAGGGTTAACTCCCCTCGCCCCCTCACCTACAGCAAAGTTCGTGCCGGGCGGCAAGGTTCGTGCCGGGGTTTGTGACGCCGGCGATCTGCAGTCCGCCGAGTTGCCGGCCCGCTCAGTGTTACGGCATCGTGGTTTGTCGGACTTTGCTGCCCAACCCCCTGCCCTCGAGCATTTAACAATCCTGGGCAGGCGAGATGGTCAGGAAAGCTAACAAAATCACGCAGCTACTCTATGCTCGCGGCACTGTCGGCGACCGGGCTGCTTTTCGGGCACAAACGCCCCTGTCGGCAAATCTTCGATTTGACGGCAAACACTTTGCCAAATTTTTGGAACGGAGCGTAATTGGCATCGCCAACCGCTAACCCTATGCCGTCCGGCTGCGGCTTCGCCGCCTCCGGTTTAGGATTTTCTGCTGGCTTCGCCAGCAATCCGACTTCCACGCGCCAACAGCCTCGCTGCTGGGCGCTCGGGCGGTCAGCACGGCTCTGGCATCAAACCAGCCATTCAACTAACTTTACACTCGCTTCTGTTGCTGCGGGGCCGGTCAATACACGGCCGAACGAAATACATTAGCGTTCCAGAATCACAAGGCGAATCCCGAAGAGGCTTGGGTATGAAGTACGACTATTCGTCGATCGGATTCTATACATTTGACTGCCTGGGGTGGCCGTTCACGGAAGTTCCTGAGGGCGGTGGGGCCGTCTTCATCGAAGAGTTAACGCTTGCTGTCTCTGGCGCGGCTGGCACTGCCGCTATCGCCGCATCCAAAATGGGGCTGAAAACCCTCGCCGTGGGCGGAGTTGGGCGCGATCTCATGGGCGACTGGGTGATCGCTCGACTCAAGTCTTTCGGTGTCGACGTTTCCGGGATGCAGCGTATCCGCACTAGCCGGACGTCGTCGTCAATTGTCACGACACGCTTGGACGGATCCCGTCCCGCCCTGCATATGAAGGGAGCCACGGGTGACTTCTATGTCGACGACTGTTTTCTAGCGACAGCTGTCGACGCGAAGGTTGTCCACCTTGGCGGCGTTGGTCTTATGGACAATATGGACTCTGGGCGGGGTTCCGAGCTCCTGCAAGCCGCCAAAAAAAACGGATCCATAACGACCGTCGATGTCTTCGCGGGATCAAAGAGCGACCTTAAAACGGTCAAACGGGTATTGCCATTTACAGATTATTTCATGCCCTCGATCGAGGAAGCAAAGGCGTTAACCGGCCTAACCAATATCAAGGATATGGCCGCGGTATTTTTCGATCTCGGGGTTGCCTGCTGCATTTTCACGCTTGGGGAAGCCGGAGCCTACTACCATAGTCGGAACGGAGACTGCTTCAATCTGCCGGCATTCGACATCAAGGTGAAGTGCACGTGCGGATGCGGTGATGCCTTCAATGCCGGGATGGCGGTGGCATCTTGCCGCGGTTTCGATCCCCAGACCGCCGTCCGCTTTGCGCAAGCGACAGCGGCGCTTAATGCCACGGGCCTGGGATCCCAGGCAGGGGTCGTCTCGTTTGAACATACGTGGAACTTCATGCTTCAAACGCCGACGCGGAAATCGTGAAGGCATACCGGTCGGCGCCGATGCAGATCATTCCATGCGGATTGTCCGTTTAGGCAGGCCCCACAAATGGCAACAGATGGATTGCGTCCTCGACAAACTCGAGCCCGACAGTGTCACTCTCCGCGACACGCGATGCGCCGCCGAGGGCCGACTGGGCGGCGACAATCAGCGTTGTGCCCACCCGAATCCGGTATTCAATCCTGTCCCCAAGGTATTCGGTCTCCTCAACTCGCCCTGCCGGCCGATCCGCAGATGGCGGACACAAACGAACGGCTTCGGGTCTAACCAGCACTAGGACTTGAGCTGCCGGAATGCGATCGGTCGGAACCTGAATTCGGTGTCCCAATATTTCGACCGTCGATCTGCCATTGCTGCTGCCTTCGACTCGACCGGGCAACGCATTCACTTTGCCGACGAATTCCGCGACGAACAGGCTTGCAGGCCGCGCATAAATCTCCTCCGGCGTGCCCACCTGCTCGACCTTGCCCGCGCGCATCACGGCGATGCGATCCGACAGGCTCATCGCCTCATCCTGGTCGTGCGTAACGTAGAGAGTCGTCGTACCCAAACTCTTCTGCAGGCGGCGGAGCTCCGCCCTAACCTGCACGCGCAGCTTGGTGTCCAGACTCGATAGCGGTTCATCGAACAGCAGCAAGTCCGGCTTCATCACCAAAGCGCGGGCGACGGCCACGCGTTGCTGTTGCCCGCCGGAAAGCTGTCCGGGCAACCGCGGCCCCAAATTTTCCAGCCCGACGGCCAGTAGAGCGGAAGCCACTTTGGCTCGAACCTCGGCGTCAGGGGATCTTCGAATGCGCAGAGAGTACGCAACGTTCTCAAGCACCGTCATGTGCGGAAACAGCGCATAGTTTTGAAACACGAAGCCCATTCGCCGCCGATGGGGAGGCAGATTTGCAATCGAGTATCCGTCGAGAAGGATTTCACCTTCATCGAGCTCTTCCAGACCGGCCAACGCCCGCAGCACCGTCGTCTTTCCACAGCCGGAAGGTCCGAGCAAGGTGACAAGCTCGCCAGGGGCAAGATTCAGGTTGAAATCCCGCACCGCCGGTACGCTGCGTCCCGTCGTAAGATGGAAGGACTTGTTCAGCCCCAGGACCGTGAGTGCTTTGGCCGACGCCGTTTTGATAGTGTTTTTTGTCATTGCGCTTCGCGCCAATCGCGGCCGAACAGCCGTGGCACCCCATGAATGACCAGCAAGACCACGAGCACGACGAGCACACTTAGCGCCGCCGCCTGGCCTACGTCGCCGCGGTCCATCTGTGAAAGAATCGTCGGCGTCACGAGCGACCAGTGCGGGGAAACAATGAAGATCACCGCGCTAAGCGTAGTCACACTACGTGTGAACGAAAAAATCATGCCGGCCAGCAGCGCCGGCCGAACCAGCGGAACGAGAATGCGCCACAGAGTCTGCCCGGAGGTGGAGCCCATGGTCGTCGACGCCTCATCGAGCGAACGGTGCAGTTGGTCGAGGGCGGCGACGCCCGAGCGAATGCCATAGGGAAGCGAGCGAACCACGAATGCGACGATGATGACCGCGGCCGTGCCGGTCAGCATCAGGGGAAAATGATTGAACGCCAGCGCAAATGACAAGCCGATGACCGTGCCTGGAATGGCTAGGGGCAGGTTGGCCAGGAAGTCCAGCGCGTTGCGGCCCGGCATTCGCGTTCGCGCGACGAAATAGGCCAATAGCAATCCGACGACGACCGCCACGGCGGAAGCTATCACACCCAACATCAAGGTATCGACCAACACATGCCGGGATTTCGTCAACACGTCGGAAAAGTGCTTTATCGTAAGCGTGTAGTTGATCCCAAAGAGCTGGGTGGTGGCCCCAGCAAAGACCGTGGCGTATTGCAAGAAAATCAGCAGCGTGATGCCTCCCACAAACACCAGGGCTGCGATCTGCGCGGGCCGATGCCTGATCATGCGGTGGCGGCTCGATGCTTTGGCGCCGACCGTCGCGAAGGCTGTTCTCGCCGAGAGGTGTTTGTGCGCGACGAACATCAGGACGGCCGGAACCAGCAGGATGATCGATAGCGCCGCGCCCTGCGGAACGTCGTACATCCCGATAATTGCCAGGTAGATCTGCGACGACATCACGGGGAAATCGCCCCCGAGAAGCAGCGGGTTGCCCAGGTCGGCAAACGAATAGCCGAACATCAGCAATGCCGAACCGGCTAGGCCTGGCACCAGCAAAGGCAGGGTAACGGTGGTAAAGACGCGCCATGCATTGGCGCCCATTGTGCCGGCCACTTCTTCAATGGAGGCATCCAGCCCGCGAAAGAGATGCAGCATCATCAAGTAAGCAAACGGAAAATACGAAATCAGCTGCGCGAACACGAGGCCCCAGAATCCGTACAACGCCGTGCTTTGGATGCCTAACAGCCCGTTCGTAACAAGGCCGCGACGCCCATAGAGCAGGATCAATCCCAACGCCATCAGGATGGGCGGAGAGATCGTCGGAAGCACGGCAAAAAAATGCCAGACCCCTTTTCCGAAGATCGCCACGCGCGTGATGGCATAGGCGTAGATCGTGGCCAGGATCGTGCCCAGCGCGGCCACGGTGCAGCCCAGAAGCAAGGTGTTCCACAGCACTTGCCAGATAAACTTGTCGGTCAACAGCCGGGCAAACACGGAAAACGACGGTTTTCCATCGACCGTTATCGCCCGCGCGAACAGGTCGAGCATGGGATATGCCACGAAGACCAGAAGAAAAAGGGCCAAGATTGGATAGAACGCCACAAGCGTCCAACCCCGGCCGCCCCTTCTCTCAGTCACGCCCTCAAGCGCGACTGCCATCCGGCTATTTCCTTCCGGCCAGAATCTCGCTTTGAAATTTGCCTAAAATTGCTTGTCGGGTTGCTGGATTCCCCGCCCAGTCGAAATCGTAGTTGACTAACTTGACATTTTGATACGGCTTCACCAGGTCGTGAAGCTTGGCCTTTGGATGGGTCGGGGTATCGAAATATTCCGACGCGGCCAGCAATTCCACCGATTCCGGCGTCACGGCCCAGTCGATAAATTGCTTCGCCGGCTCGGCCTCCGGGGCGCCCTTGAGCATCACCACGCAGATCAGGTCGTACCCCGTACCTTCCTGCGGCAATGACATTTCCATCGGGAATCCCTTGTGGATGCTGCCCAGGATGTCGTGGGCGAATAGCAGGCCCACGCCCACTTCGCCGCGCCCGACGAGCTGCGTCGGACCGATGCCGGAGCGCGTATATTGGGCAACATTGACATTCAAGCGCTTCAGGTAGTCCCAGCCCTTGGCCTCCCCCATAAGTTGGAGAATGCCCGTGAGGAAGGTGTAGCCGGTTCCCGACGTGGCGGGGCTGCCGACGCAGATCTGTCCGGCGAATTCCGGCCGCGTCAGGTCCTCCCAGCTCTGGGGCGCCTTGAGGCCCTTCTCCGCCAAGAATTGTTTGTTCGAAGCGATGCCGATGAAGTCGACATCGGTACCCGTCCAGTACCCCTCGGGATCCTTGTAGCGCGCCGGAATTTCCGCGGCTGCCGGCGGCCGATAGGGCTGCAGCAATCCCTCGGCCTTGAGCGTCAACATCGAGGGAAGGCCGATGCCGTACAGGACGCTCGCTTGTGGGCTGTTGCGTTCGGCGCGGATGCGGTTGACGGCCTCTCCAGCGGACAGCCGCAGGAACGTCGGCTTCACGCCGGTCTTCTTCTCGAACCCCTCGGCCACCGCCGTGCATGTGGCCTCAGGCGGTCCCATGTACAGGGTGAGCTTCTTGCCGGCCTGGGCCAACGTCGGCGAGGCCAGCATCGTCGCGGCACCGCCGAGCATCCCCCCGGTAAACCGCCTGCGTGTCATCGGCGTCATATTGCGAATCCCCCCAACCTCTGAAGATTTGTAATTCTTAATGTAAAGATTGTCCTTCCAAGGCTATTCATGTCAACACATCGAAGCAATCAAGACGATGCTTCGTTTCCACCACCGCAACGGCGGCCACGCGCGGCATATGTATGACACCAGCTTCGGCCGGGCGCGGCAGGGAATGCGTCGCCGTTTCCAGCAGGGGCAGGCGCGACAGGATCATGTCGCCGAATTTCTGCCTTTGCCCGCCCGGCCCCAGAAGATCGACCGCCGGCGCGTAGAATGGCGCGTAGCCAGGCAGCAGTGCCACGATCTCGGCAACCTGGTCCACGGTTTCCCCGCCGCCCATCTCGGCGAAGTTGATCGCGACTTCCTGCAGACATAGCACGTCGAACGGGCCCATGCGCCGCACCGTGTCTACGATGCGCCGCAGCTCGGTGACGCCGTCGGCGCCCTTACCATCGTCGCGCGTTCAAACTTGGCGCATGTTTCAAAAATAGGGAATTCGAAAATGAAACGTTTCTTTGTTGAGTTCGCGAAGGACGACTCGGGGGCCACGGCCATCGAGTAAAGAAACTGCGGGAAGGCGGACCCGATGCGGTGTTAAACCGGATCGCAACCCCGATTCTCATTCTTGTTCGGTTTTGGATGTTGGTGTGCGAGGCGTCCACACGGCCGACGATCCGCATCTCGTCCACCGTGCGCTCGTAAGCCCAATCAGGTTTGCAACCCGAGAAGATGCGGACCCGCGCCAGGTCCGACCCATTCAATGAATTCCACGCGCTTGGCCAAGAGCGCCTAGCCGTCGTTGAGAATGAACAGTCCGGGCCAAATTGAGTCCGGACCCCAGGGCCTCAGGCAGGAAATCGTCCAGTTCGTTGATTCAAGTAGATATTCCATTGGTAAAAACGCATCCAATCTGCCTATTTCAGTCATAGCTGAATGTAGAAGCAAACAGGCCAAACTCGGTTAACACACGGAAAAACTTGACGAATTCCAAAATCCGCTCATGCTCGATAAATAAAATATTGGTACCCGCAATGCCTTCTTCCCGGGCCCGCGTCCAACTCCTGCTCGACCTGTCCCTGTTCGCAGGGCTGATATTTGCGCCGCTCGCCACCTTGCAAGCGATACCTTCGCCGCCAGACACCCTAGCTTCTCCGACCTCGGCCAAACAACAGTCGATGTCGCCACCCGCACCAACGACCGCAACATCCACAGTGCTGCAAACCTATCTTGTAGCGCAAACGACATTGTTGCCCATTCTCCGACTGAATCCAGAGCAGGTATCGGAGCCAGACCCGGCGAAAGAATTCGTTCCAACTCTACCACTGGCTACCCCCGAGCCGGTCCGGGAAGCGCGCACGAAGGGCGATCTGGAGCCGATGGCGCCACTGGTACCGGAGCTTCTGAAGGAAGCCCGCACAAAAGATGACCACGAACCGGTGGCGACTCTCGTCGACTGGCGCGTCGCGGCACCAACGCCTCCAGCCGAGATCAAGCCGCCGGCGAAACAGCCTGATAAGCCGCCACCCAGAGAAGCAGCCAAGCTGAACCCAGACGGACCGGCAATAGGACCTCCAACGGAAATCCCTCAACCGTTGCCTAAAGACGCGGCCAAGAAACCTTCTCCGACGCTGCTGGAAAAGCCAGCCGACGAAATCGCGCAGGAGTTATCCGCCGCGCCGGCCAAGCAGGCACCAATCGAAGCGGAAAAGAAGATACCGGAAGTTGCACGCGCGCGCACTGCAGGTCCTATTTGGCCGCAGATCTTCGACACGGCCGAGACGCGCTCCGACAATTTGCGCCCCTTCACGAAATGGACCTGGATGCTGGACCGTTATAGCAAGGAAAAGCCGCAGGAAGTCGCATCCTGTAACGACTCAAAATGCCGTTTGCAGTCCTGGCGCCAGTTCCTTGAAACGCTGAAAGGCAAGTCGCGCGAGCAGCAACTGGACGCGGTCAATAGCTACGCGAACCGCCACCCGTATATCGAGGACCTGCCGAATTACGGCGTGCCTGATTACTGGGCGACGCCGCGTGAGTTCCTGCAGAAAGACGGCGATTGCGAGGACTATGCCATCACCAAGTATTGGTCGCTGCGCGCACTTGGCTTCCAGGACGATGAATTGCGGCTCGTGGTGGTGCAGGATATGAACTTGGGAGTGGCGCATGCCATACTGCTCGCGTATTCCGAAGGCAAAGCGTTGCTGCTCGACAATCAGATAAAATCGATCGTCGATTCGGCAAAAATTCACCACTACCGTCCTTTTTTTTCAATCAATGAACAGCACTGGTGGCTGCATAAGCCTGATCAACCCAAAATATCGGAGACAAAGATAGCAAGTCCACGGGGCTAGGCGCATTGGCGGAGAGGCCCCTCATTGAGGAGGCAAACCCTTACGTCAACACAAAATCACCTTGGTTTGCCGACCAGCTCGCAGCGGCACTCCGAAATAGGCGGATCTCCGCCTCGCGCTCCTCGCGCACACGGTCGCCGGCGCTGCAAAAGACCTCGCCCAGACTGTCGATCGCCCGGCGCTTCCACCCGCTGACCTGGTTCGGATGAACCCGGTGCTTCGCCGCGATCTCCTGCGCCGTCTTGTCGCAATGCAGCGCTTCCAGCGCCATACGCGCCTTGAAATCCGCCATAAACCGCCGTCGTGTCGTCAGTTCGTATTCCTCCGTCAAACGGCGGAATACACCTTAGAACACTGTCCGATTTTTCGGGACCGGCTCGGGCATGGCCTCAACGCCTTAGGTCCAAGAACGGCGCGAACAGATTATCGATTACCCTGAACTGGAGGCGAAGCCAGTCGCGGATTTCATCCTGCGCTTCGGTATTCTCTTTGCGAGATTCGTTATCAAGATCCCCTTCCGCAGCCTTGATTAACACATGCAGCCTATAAAGCTTATCCGGCAACTCGTTCTCCAAATATCGCGCCACCTTGGCGTTTATAAGCCATTTGGCCTCGCGTGCTTTGATGCCATAGCGATCGATGTCTTCATCCGACACGCGCCATATGAGAGTCTTCACCACCAGTTGCCGTGCCGCGTCATATTGAGCAAATCGGCGGTCGAACAAATCGAGCTTTAGCCTCTCTCGCGCTGTCCGTGTCTGGCGCCACGCAATGATGGCGCCGAACAGTGCGATCATCGGCACGCTCAACGCCGACAGATAGGCGGTCCAGTGAAGATCGGCGAATAGGATCGGCATGGCGGGGGATCCACCTGTCATTTGTGAAGGTCAGATATTACTTCCGCTCGGCCAATGGTCATCGCTTTCGGTGCCGTTGGGAATGAGTCAACCATACCAATCCCTATGCAACCAAGTGGACTGCCTGCGAAGAGTGGTCCGGATTTGCCCGAACGCCTTGCCTTTGTCCCCGCACCAACAGCCCCCTCCTCTAGGCCGTTGCCGCTGGGCTTAGGGCTCAACCACAACAGCGGTTACACCACCGTGTCATCCCGAGCCCTCCTTGGCTTAAGATTGGAAGTCGACCGTGACTAAGCGCATTGCACGCATGAGCCAACCGATCTGGCGCCATCTCATCTTAGGCATGCGCGGATTCGCAATGTCAATCGGGAAACTGCGCGCAGTCATATCTCCATGACGCCATACAGATTTTCTCACGTGCATTGCTTCAGATGGGGACCGCTTGGACGGTTACACAAATCAAAAACCCGGCTTGTGATTCGAATTTGTAAATTCAGTTCAGCATCTAAATTCGAATGCATGGCGGGAGTATCACGCGCGTGTCGCTAAGTATTCGCCTAGACGAGAGTTCGCCGAACAGATTGGTATCAGAAGCGGTATCAATCGGCTGTTTTAGGGCCTTCAGCAGCCGTGCTGCACGGGCCATGGCTTCGGTCTTGTCGGTCGTCTTGAGCGAGCGAAGGACTTGGCGGCCACCTTGCCGCGCTTTCAGATAGAAGCTTGAGCCCCTCATAAATATTGACATCTGTGCCTCCATGCGTTGGAGGCTGGCTGCGTGGCAGTGCCCTATACGGTGAGGGTGTAATCACGGCCTTGGCCGTGGCGTCCCCAAGGGGATTCGAACCCCTGTTACCGCCGTGAAAGGGCGGTGTCCTAGGCCTCTAGACGATGGGGACTTGGGCGGGCTAAAGCTCGCGGGTGTAGTAAACGCTAGGGCCTACGAAATCAAGCGGCCATAAGGGCTGGAAACGGCGCGATGCGCACTGCCACGCTGCCCGACGGAACCAAGCTGCCCGTGCTGGGCATCGGCACCTGGCGCATGGGCGAGCGGCGCCAGGACCGCGCGGCCGAGGTGGCGGCGATCCGGCTGGCGCTCGATCTCGGCGTCACGCTGATCGACACGGCCGAGATGTACGGCGAGGGCGGCGCCGAAGAGGTCATCGCCGAGGCGGTGAAGGGCAAGCGCGACGGGCTGTTCATCGTCAGCAAGGTCTATCCGCATAACGCCTCGCGCGCGGGCGTGACCGCGGCCTGCGAGCGCAGCCTAAAACGTCTCAAGACCGACCGCATCGATCTGTATCTGCTGCATTGGCCGGGTTCACATCCCATCGCCGAGACGGTTGCCGCGTTCCAGCAGCTCGTGGCCGCCGGCAAGATCCGGCATTGGGGCGTCAGCAACTTCGACCTGGACGAGATGCAGGAGGTCTGGGGCCTGAAGGGCGGCGCGGGCTGCGCCGTCAACCAGGTGCTCTACAACCTCACGCGCCGCGGCATCGAATTCGACCTGATGCCCGCCTGCCGCAAGCGCGCGATGCCGATCATGGCCTATTCGCCGCTCGAGCAGGGAAGGCTCACGCATCGCTCCGTGCTGGAAGCTATCGGCAGGCGCCACGGCGCCAGCGCCTATCAGGTGGCGCTGGCCTGGACGTTGCGCCAAGACGGCGTGATCTCGATTCCCAAGGCGGTGAGGCCCGGGCATCTGCGCGAGAACATCAAGGCGCTGGACATCAAGCTGACAAAAGAAGACCTCGCCGAGCTCGACCGCGCCTTCCCGCCGCCGAAGAAGAAAACCGCGCTGGGGATGCTCTAAGCCCCGACGGCCGCCCCGTCCTCGATCACCAGCTGCACGCGCTCCTCGCCGTTCCAGGTGTCGAGATTCACGTGGCCCGCGAGATGCAGCGGCGTTCCCCCGGATCGCAGCAGCGCCTTGCCCAGTTCGGTATCGGCCGTGCGGAAGGCGATCGCGTTGAGCCGATCGCCTCCCGCCCCGATCAGCGCGCAGCGCACATGCCCGGTGCCGACGACGTTGGCATAGGTCACGCGCGCACTGGGCAGCGCGAACACCGGCCGTGGATTGCCCGCGCCATAGGGCTCGAGCTTCGCCAGCGCGCCGCACAACGCCACGGTGGCGCCGCTGGGCTGCAGCGCGGCGTCGATCTCGATCACGGCCCGCGGCGGCGCGCCGTCCTTGCCGCCCAGGCGCTCGGCGATGAAGGCGGTGAATTTTTCCGCCTTGTCCGCCGCCACGGTCCAGCCCGCCGCCATCGCGTGACCGCCGCCGTTGAGCAGCAATCCAGCCTGGCGCGCGGCGATTACCGCCGCGCCCATGTTCACGCCCGCGACCGAGCGGCCGGAGCCCTTGCCGACGCCGTCCTCGCCGATGGCGGTCACCAGCGCCGGACGCGCGTAGCGGTCCTTAAGGCGGCTGGCGACAATCCCGATCACCCCGGCATGCCAGCCCTCGGCCGCCACGTGCACCACCGCGCCCGGGCCGCCCATTTTTTCGACCCGCGCGATTGCCGCGTCCAGCACCGCGCGCTCGATCTCCTGGCGTTCGCGGTTCAAGTCGTTCAGATGCAAGGCGATCTTGCGCGCCTCGTCCGGATCGTCTGTCGCCAGCAGCCGCGCGCCCAGATCGGCCTCGCCGACGCGCCCGCCCGCGTTCACGCGCGGCCCGAGCAGAAACCCCAGGTGATAGGCCGCGGGCGTCTGCTTCAGAACAGCCACGTCCGCCAGTGCCGCCAGGCCCGCATTGCCGCGCCGCGCCAGCACGCTCAATCCGTGGCGCACCAAGGCGCGGTTGACGCCGGTCAGCGGCACCACGTCGGCCACCGTGCCCAGCGCCACCAGATCGAGCCATTGCTTGAGGTCGGGTTCCGGCCTGGCCGCGCCGTACCATCCCGCTTTGCGCAAGGCCCGGTTCAGCGCCACGACCAGCAGAAACGCCACGCCCACCGCCGCGAGCTGCCGGTGTGGCGAGGATTCGTCCAGGCGATTGGGGTTTACGACCGCGATCGCGGGCGGCAGGGCCAGCTCGCCCACGTGATGGTCGACGACCACCACGTCCAGCCCGGCCTGTTTCGCGGCGGCCAGCGGCTCATGCGCGGTGATGCCGCAATCCACGGTCACCGCCACGGCGGCGCCGCCGGCTTTCAGCTTCAGCAGAGCGGGCGCGTTGGGGCCGTAGCCCTCTTTCATCCGGTCGGGGATATAGACCACCAGCTTGCCGGCGGCGGCGGCGAAGAACCGCTTGAGCAATGCCGACGACGTGGCGCCGTCCACGTCGTAGTCGCCGAACACGGCCACGGTCTCGCCCGTGGTGATCGCGCGCGACAGACGCGCGACGGCCGCGTCCATGTCCTTCAGATGCGACGGGTCAGGCAGCAGGCGCTTCAGCGTCGGATCGAGATAGGAGTCCGCATCATCGATGCCGATGCCGCGCCCCGCCAGCACGCGCCCTACCATCTCGGGCAGATCGAACCGCTCGGCCAGCGCCAGGGCGGTGCGGTCGTCGGCCTCGCGCGCGCGCCACAGCCTGCCGGTCAGCGAGCGCTCGACTCCCAGATAGGGCGCGCTCATCACCGCGCCCCGCGATTCATGCGACGACGCGCTTGCGCGAGAAATTGTGCCGCGTCTCGATCACGCGCACCGTGCCGGTGGAGGACCGCATGACGAGCGAATGCGTGCTGGCGCCGCTGGAAAACCGCCGCACGCCTTTCAGCATCGCGCCGTCGGTCACGCCGGTGCAGGCGAACATCACGTCGCCCGCCGCCAGCTCCTCCAGCCCGTATTTGCGGTTGAGATCGCCGATACCCAGCTTTCGCGCGCGGCCCTTCTCGCCGTCGTTGCGGAACAACAGGCGCCCCTGCATCTGGCCGCCGATGCAGCGCAGCGCCGCCGCCGCCAGCACGCCCTCGGGGGCGCCGCCGCTGCCCATGTAGATGTCGACGCCGCTTTCCGGCGTCGAGGTGGCGATGGCGCCCGCCACGTCGCCGTCGGAGATCAGCCGGATGCGCGCGCCGGCCTCGCGCGTCTTGGCGATCAATTCGGTGTGGCGCGGCCGGTCGAGGATGCAGGCCACCAGATCGCCCACATCCAGGCGCTTGGCTTTGGCCAGGTTCTTCAGATTCTCCTTGGGCTGGGCGTCGAGATCGACTACGCCCACCGGCAACCCGCCACCCACGGCGATCTTGTCCATGTAGACGTCCGGCGCGTTCAAAAACTTGCCGCGCTCGGCGAAGGCGATCACGGCCAGCGCGTTAGCGCCGCCCTTGGCGGTGATGGTGGTGCCTTCCAGCGGATCGAGCGCGATGTCGTAGGCCGGCCCGTGGCCCGTGCCGACCTTCTCGCCGATATACAGCATCGGCGCCTCGTCGCGCTCGCCCTCGCCGATCACCACCACGCCGTCGATCGCCAGCACGTTGAGGGCCGCGCGCATCGCGTCCACCGCCGCCTGGTCGGCCGCCTTCTCGTCGCCGCGGCCCATCAGGCGCGAGGCGGCCAGCGCCGCCGCCTCGGTCACGCGTACCGCTTCCAGCGCCAGGTTGCGGTCGCTGATCGTGTTGGTCTTCTGCCCGGAATTTCCCTTGGCCACGACCTATCCCTCCGGCTGTTCGATGCGGATCATGCGCGGCGGTTCGGTTACGGTGTCGAGCTTGGCGATCGTCGCCAGCGCGCGCGTCATGGCGGCTTCCTCGGTCTCGTGCGTCACCAGCACCACCGGCACGGCCTCTTCCGGCGATCGGGCGCGTTGCAGCATCGATTCCAGCGACACGCGCTGGTCGCGCAGCGCGGCGGTCACGTCGGCGATCACGCCCGGGCGGTCCTTGACCATCAGGCGTATATAATATGCGCCGCGATGGCGCGACATCGGCGCGGCGGGATATTTCTTCAAGTCCTTCGCCGGCACCGAGAATGCGGCGGCGGAGCGCCCGCGCGCGATGTCGATCAGATCGGCCACCACCGCCGAGGCGGTCGGTCCCGCCCCCGCGCCGCGGCCCTGGAACAGCGTGGTGCCGACGAAATCGCCTTCCACCACCACGGCGTTGAACACGCCCTCGGTATGCGCGATCGGCGAGTCGAGCGGCACCATGGTGGGCGTCACGCGTTGCTCCAGCCCGTTGTCGGTCAACCGCGCCTGGCCGATCAGCTTGATGCGATAGCCCAGGGTCGCCGCGAAATCGATGTCCTGGGCCGAGACATGGCGGATGCCCTCGACATACACGCCCTTGAAATCGACCTCCGCGCCGAACGCCAGCGCCGCCAGCAGCGCCAGCTTGTGCGCGGCGTCGACGCCGTCCACATCCATCGCCGGATCGAGCTCGGCATAGCCCAGCTTCTGCGCCTCGGCCAGCACGTCGGCGAACTCGCGCTTGGATTCGCGCATGGTCGTGAGGATGTAGTTGCAGGTGCCGTTCAAGATGCCGTAGACGCGCTTGACGCGGTTGGCGGCCAAGCCCTCCCGCAGCGCTTTGACGATGGGTATGCCGCCGGCCACCGCCGCCTCGAAGGCCAGCACCACGCCCTTGCTCTCGGCGGCCGCCGCGAGCTTCGCCCCGTGCACCGCCAGCAGCGCCTTGTTGGCGGTGACCACATGCTTGCCGGCGGCGATCGCGGCCTCGCACAATTTCTTGGCCGCGCCATCGGACCCGCCGATCAGCTCGACCACCACGTCGACCTTGGGATCGGCGGCCAGCGTCGCCGCGTTGGCGTGCCAGGTCGCGGATTTCAGATCGACGCCGCGATTCTTGGCGTGGTCGCGCGCCGAAACGGCCGACACGACCAGCTTGCGGCCGCAGCGCTGGCCCAGCAGCTCGGCGTTGCCGTCGAGCAGTTTCAGAACGCCGCCGCCGACCGTGCCGAGCCCGGCAATGCCCACGCGCAGATCAGCCATCGATGGTCAGTTGCCGACGGCGCGCAGCCGGGCGCCCGCGCGCTGGGGGTCGGCCCCGGCCAGGAATTGCTTGATGTTGCGCGCGGCCTGGCGGATGCGGTGCTCGTTTTCGACCAAGGCGATACGCACATGGCCGTCGCCGTATTCGCCGAAGCCGATGCCGGGCGACACCGCCACCTTGGCTTCGTTGAGCAGCAGCTTGGAGAATTCCAGCGAACCGCCCGCGGCGAATGCCGTGGGCAGCGGCGCCCAGGCGAACATGCTGGCAGGCGGGCTCGGCACCTGCCAGCCGGCGGCGGCGAGCGATGAGATCAGCACGTCGCGGCGCTGCTTGTAGCGCGCGCGGATCTCGGCGACGCATTCCTGCGGGCCGTTCAGCGCCGCCGTGGCCGCCACCTGGATCGGCGTGAAGGCGCCGTAATCGGTATAGGACTTGATGCGCCCCAGCGCCTCGATCAGCTTCTTGTTGCCCGCGCCGAAGCCGACGCGCCACCCCGGCATCGAATAGGTCTTGCTAAGCGACGAAAACTCGACCGCTATCTCGCGCGCGCCCGGCACCTGCAGGATCGACGGCGGCGGGTCGTCGCCGAAATATATTTCGGCATAGGCGATGTCGGAGATGATGTAGATGCCGTGGCGGCGGCAGAACGCGACCACCTCCTTGTAGAAATCGAGATCCACGACCTGCGCCGTCGGGTTGGACGGATAGTTCAGCACCAGCGCCAGCGGCTTGGGCACGCTGTGGCGCACCGCGCGCGACAGATTGGTGAAGAAATCCGAACCGTCGCCGACCGGAATGTGCCGGATCGCCGCGCCCGCCAGGATGAAGCCATAGGGATGGATCGGGTAGCTGGGATTGGGCACCAGGATGATGTCGCCCGGGCTGGTGATGGCCATCGCCAGGTTGGCGATGCCCTCTTTCGAGCCCAGCGTGGCGATAACCTCGGTTTCGGGGTCGAGCTCGACGTTGAACCGGCGCGCGTAATAGCCCGCCAGCGCCCGGCGCAGCCCCGGAATGCCGCGCGACAACGAATAGCGATGCGCGCGCGGATCGCGCGCCGTCTCGATCATCTTGTCGACGATGTGCTTGGGCGTGGGCTGGTCCGGGTTTCCCATGCCCAGGTCGATGATGTCTTCGCCCCTGGCGCGCGCCTGGGCCTTCATCCGGTTGACCTCGGCGAAGACATAGGGCGGCAGCCGGCGGATGCGATAGAACTCGGATTCCATTGGGTTAGGCCGGTCCTGAAAGAATGCGTTGCCGCAGCTTATCACAGGCGGCGCGGTTGAACTTATACCCGGAAGCTATTGCAGATAAACGTCCACGCGGCGGTTGCCGGCCTCGCCCGAGGGCATGGTCTCGCGGTAGACCGGCTCGCTGTCGCCCTTGGCCTCGACCACGATGCGCTCGGCCGGCACGCCCGCGGCGCGCAGCTCGGCGGCGGCGGCGTTGGCGCGGGCCTGCGAGATGTCCAGGTTCTTGCTCTGCTGCCGGCCCATGTTCATCTCGCCGGTGCGGCCGCTGGCATGGCCGACGACGCGCACGATCGAGCCGCTCTGGCGCGCCAGCACCGCCACGCGGTGCAGCAGGTCGCGGTCGCCGGCGGCGAGACTGACCGAGCCGTTCTGGAACAGGATCAAGCCGACCTGCTGGCCGCCGCTGTAGCTGGTGCGCCAGCGCGCCTCGTTGATCGCCGCCTGGTCGCCGCTGAGCGCCGGCATGGCCGGCGAAATCGCCGGCGGCGGCGGCCGGATCGGGCTGCGCGATGCGACTTGCTGCGGGGCGGTCGCCGGGACCTGCGCGGCCGGAGCGGGATAGGCGGCCTGCCCCTGCGGATAGACGGGCTGTTGATAGCCGGGTTGCTGGTAGCTTGACGGCGGGGTCAGCACCGGACGCGTGGGCGCAGCCGGCGGTTGCGTCGGCACGGCGGCCATTTGCTGCGACCCGTATTGCGGCATGGTCGAGGGTATCGGCGTCGCCGATTGCGGATAGGCCGGCGCGTAGTTCGTGCCCTGCTGGCTGGGCTTGGCCCCACCGGGCAGCGCCGGCGCGGTCGTCGGCAGCGCAGCGCTTTGCGGCGGCGCGGGCGGCGGCGATTGGCCGGGAATCAGCGGCGGCGGCGGCGGCTTGGATTGCGACACGCTGGCAATGGTCGCCGGCGAGGCCGGCACCTGCGGCGGCTGATAGACCGAAGCGGAAGAAACGCCGGGGGTAGGCGCGGGTCCGCTGGGTTGCACCGAAGGGGCCTGGGCATAACCGGGCTGCGGCAAGGCGGGCGGGTAGAACGGCGGCGTGACGGCTTGCGGCGCAGAAGCGGCCGTGGCGGGCGGCGCCACCGGAACCGGGGCTTGCGCCTGGGCGGGCTCCGCCGATTGTGGCGGCGGCGCCAAGGGTTGCTCCAGTGCCTGGGCCACGGCGGTACCGAGCGTGAAATTGCTGCGCGAAGCCGGGGCGGCTTGCTGGGCGCCGGCTGCCGGCGGCCGCGGCGGCATCGACGCGGCGATAGAGGGCTGCGGCAGCGCGGATGGCGGCGGCGGAGCTGACGGAGCGGGCACGCCTGCCGCCGGCGGGACAACCGGCATCGGGGCAACAGGAACCGGCGCGGCTTGCGGCGCGCTGGCGGTTTGCTGCGCGGACGGAGCCGTTGGTATTGCGGGTTGAGGCAACGCCGGCGGTGGTGGCGGGGCAGATGCAAGCTGCGCCGGTTTCGTTTCGGCCGGCTTGGTTTCAGCGGCCGCCTTCGCGGCGGGCGCTTGGGCTATCTGGTTCTTGCTAGGCTCTTTCGCCGCCGCGACAGGCTCGGGCGTGGAGCTCGACGCGCCCGGAAGCTTGGGCAGGGCAGCGGCCGAGCTTGCGCGCACCGGCGCGCTGGTCTGCACCGGCTCGAAGCGAATCACATCGTCGGTATATTTCGCGTTCTGGCGGTCCGCGACCAAGCCCTGGGTGATGGCCTGGCGCTGCTCGTCGATCGAGGCACGCACGGGCCGCGTCTGCGGCACGGAGCCGAGATTCGGAAATTCTTTGTCGGATCCCGGCGGATTGGTCGCGTCAGGCGTCGATTGCTCGGTGGCGACTTTCTTCTCGGGCTCGGACGCCGGCGGCTTGTCGGTGCCGAAATACTTGTCGAAGGTAGGAGAGCAACCGGCCAGCGCCAAGCCGGCCAGCGCCAGAAACGCGGCGCTTCGCACAATACGGGCGGCTAGCCGGGCGGGGGACCACGCTTCCGGCCGGTCGGCGGGTCCACCGGGAAGACCGCCTTTAACCAGTGTCATCGCCCAATTCGCCTCGTAACCTGCCGAATTTCCTGTGTTAAACCCCCTGTGCTTCGTGTAATACAACGCCGCCCCGGCGGTTGTCCACAGACACGTCGCGGGCTTACCAGGAAATTTTCCAAGCGCCACGGCCATTTCGGTCCCGGCGTTTGTCCGGTTTCTCAATCCAGGGACTGCCTCCAATGGCCGACCAGACAGGCGCCCCGATGAAGCTTCCCGACCCGTTGGAGCTGTCCAAGACCATGGCCAGCATCGCCGAGCGCAGCCAGCACCTGGTCAGCGAATTCCTGGCCAAGCAGTCGGAAGGCGGCCAGTTCGGCATGGCCGATCCGTTGAATATCGGCGGGGCGTTCCTCGAGATGACCGCACGGCTGATGGTCAATCCGGCCAGGCTGATGCAGGCCCAGATCAATCTGTGGCAGGACTATATGACGCTGTGGCAGACCGCCACACGCAAGTTCCTGGGCGAAGAGTCGAGCCCGGTCATCAAGCCGGGGCCCGAAGACCGCCGCTTCAAGGATTCCGCCTGGGACGAGAACGTCGTTTTCGACTTCATCAAGCAGTCCTACCTGCTGACCGCGCGCTGGATGCAGTCCACCGTACGCGACGTCGAGGGCATGGACGACAAGACCACGAAGAAAGTCGACTTCTATACGCGCCAGTTCGTGGACGCGATGGCGCCCAGCAACTTCATGATGACCAATCCCGAGGTGATCCGCGCGACCATGGAATCGGGCGGCGAGAATCTGGTGAAGGGTTTGGAGAACCTGCTGAAGGATCTGGAGCGCGGCAAGGGCCGCCTCAACATCAAGATGACCGACATGGAGGCGTTCGAGATCGGCAAGAACATCGCCGTGACGCCGGGCAAGGTCGTCTTCCAGACGCCGCTGATGCAACTGATCCAGTACGAGCCGACCACCGAAAAGGCGATGAAACGGCCGCTGCTGATCATTCCGCCCTGGATCAACAAGTACTACATCTTGGATTTGCGCGAGCGGAACTCGTTCATCAAATGGGCCGTCGGCGAAGGCATCACCGTGTTCGTGGTGTCGTGGGTGAACCCCGACGAGAAGCTGGCGCAGAAGACCTTCGAGGACTACATGCGCGAAGGTCCGATGGCGGCGATGGACGCGATCGAGACGATCACCGGCGAGAAGACGCTGAACGTGATCGGCTATTGCCTGGGCGGCACGCTGCTGGCCGCGACCATGGCGTACATGACGGCCAAGGGCACAGACAAGCGCGTCGCTAGCACCACCTATTTCACCACGCTGGTGGATTTCACCGAGGCCGGGGAGCTGGGCGTCTTCATCGACGAAGAGCAGCTTGCCGCGCTCGAGCAACGGATGAGCGAAAAAGGCTATCTCGAAGGCTCGGCGATGGCCACCACGTTCAACATGCTGCGCGCCAACGACCTGATCTGGTCATTCGTGGTGAACAACTATCTGCTGGGCAAGGAGCCGTTCCCGTTCGACCTTCTGTTCTGGAACGCCGATTCCACGCGCATGCCCGCCGCCATGCACTCGTTCTACCTGCGCAAGATGTACCAGGAGAACAAGCTGGTGGAACCGGGCGGCATCGTTCTCGACGGCGTGCCGATCGACTTGACCAGGATAAAGACCCCCACTTTCATCCTGTCCACGCGCGAAGACCATATCGCGCCCTGGAAATCCACCTACGCGGCCACGCAACTTTACAAGAGCCCGGTGACGTTCTGCTTGGCGGCGTCGGGCCATATCGCGGGAGTCGTGAACCCGCCGGTGGCGCAGAAATACGGTTATTGGGTGGGCGCTCCGAAAAAACTGCCCAAATCGCCCGAGGAATGGCTCGCTATCGCCGAACAGAAGCCCGGTTCGTGGTGGACGGAGTGGAAATCCTGGCTCGACAAGTTCGCCGATGGCGAGGTTCCCGCGCGCAGGCCCGGCGACGGCAAGCTGAAGCCGATCGAGGATGCGCCCGGCGCTTACGTCAAAGTCCGGCAGACGGCCTGAAGCCGGTTCGAAATCCGGGGAACGGCGATGGCGGTCGAGTTCGAAGTGGTGCTGCACGCGTTCGAGGACGACAAGCCGTCCTTCGACCGGCACGTTCAATTCCGCGTGGGCGAATTCGCCGAGGCGATCGCGTTGAGCCAGCGCATGACCGAGGAATTCGCACACGGTTACCACATGATCGAGAATCCGACGCCGACCGAGCTCAGCAACGTGATGTGCAACGAGTTGTTCCACCTGATGCGCGAGGACGACACGTCGGATACCCGCAAGATCGTCTTCATGGCGGGCTGCGTGCTGCGGCTGTGTGCGCTGCCGGACGACGCGCCGAGCTATCGCGGATTGGGGCGGCATCCCGCCGCCGGCGAGCGCGTGTATCTGACGATCCGGCGCGTGGCCGCGGGCGAAGGCCGCTACGGCCACAACTGCATCGTCAGCACCACGCCGCCGACCGACGCGTGACGGCGTCCCAAGTCCCCTCCTCCACGCTCGAAGAACGCATCGTCAACGCGGCGATCCCGCCGCGCCTCTATTGGCGCATCCGCGCTTGGCGCGGCTGGTGGAAGGGCGAAGCCGAACTCAGGTTGTTGAGGCATCTGGTGGATCCGCGCCGCAACGCGGTCGACGCCGGAGCCAACAAGGGCGTCTACAGCTATTTCCTTTCGCGCCAGGCCAGGCACTGCTTCGCCTATGAGCCCAACCCGAAGATCCGCGCGATCCTGGAGCGGTGCTGCCGTGGCGCGAACGTAACCGTCTCGGGCGCGGCGCTGTCGGACCGCAACGGCAGCGCCACGATGATGCTGCCCCTGCGCCGCGGCCGCCCATCGAACCAGACTGGATCGTTGCGCACCGATGTGGTGGCGCGCATGGATCATATGGCGATCGAGGTCGAGACCCGCCGGCTGGACGGCGAGGACGTGGGCGATGTCGGCTTCATCAAGATCGACGTCGAGGGCTTCGAGCGCCAGGTGATCGAAGGCGCGCGCCAGACCGTCGCGCGCTGCCGGCCCACGCTGCTGGTCGAGATCGACGAGAAGAATTCCGGCGAGAAACCGGAAGCCGTGATCGGGTGGATCGAGACCTTGGGCTACGAGAGCCTGTGCCTGCGTGGCGGCGTTCTTGCCTCGGTCTCGCAGGTCGATTTGGCCGCGGAATTGCGCGCCGGCCGCTTCATCAACAATTTCATCTTCCTGCCGCGTTAGCTCGGCGGCGCGATCAACTCGCGCTTTTGGCCTTGGCATCGCCCGGCAAGGTCGAGGGTGCTGCGGCCGTCTCGCTGGTCTCGGGCTCCGAGGCGCGGCCGGGCACCGCGCGGCGCGGCTTTTTCTGCACCAGCCGGCTTTGCCTGAGCTCGCCCGCCTGTTCCAGGATCGGATAGGCGACCGAGGTGATGTGCGAGTTGATGCGCTTGAAATCGCGGATGACATCGAGGTGCAGCGCGCTCGATTCCATCGACTCGATGCGGCCCGCGCGCAGCCGGTTGAAGTGGTTGTCGCTCGCCGTGCGCTCCATTTCGCGGAACTGCTCTTTCTCCTGCAGCATGCGGCGCGCGGTGCGCAAGTCCTGCGACATGAACACGCCCATCGCCAGGCGCAGATTGTCGATCAGCCGCGCATGCATGTCGCGGATTTCGGCTAGACCTTCATCGGAGAAGCGCATCTGGCGCTTGATCTTCTTGGCGGCGAGCTCCATCAGATTCTTGTCGATGATGTCGCCGATATGCTCGAGGTTGGTGGTGAACGCGATGGTCTCTATGCAGCGCCGGCGCTGCTCGTCGTCCATCGCCTCGCCGCTGAGCCTGGTGAGATACAGCTTGATCGCCTCGTGCAGCGAATCCACCACGTCGTCCTGGCGCTCGATTTCGCCGGTCAGCTTACGGTCGTCGGTTTCGAAGGCCACCATGGTGCGCTTCAGCATATTCTCGACCGCGTCGGCCATGCGCATGGTCTCGCGCGCGGCGCAGGCCAGCGCCACGGTCGGCATGTCGATCGCGCTTTCGTCGAGATGCCGCGGACGGCGCGGGTCGGCCTCGGCCGGGCGGTCGGGCAAGAGCTTCTCGGTCAGCCGCGCCACGGGCTGCGTCAGGCCGATGAAGATCACGCACAGGCCCAGATTGAAGGCGGTGTGGAAATTCACGACCAAGCGCGCCGGATCGGTCTCGAGATGCGCCAGGAGCGGCGGCAGATAGGGCAGCAGCGGCAACGCGACCAACGCGCCCACCAGGCGGAACACGGCGTTGCCCAGCGGCACGCGCCGCGTCACGGGGTCCGAGCGCAGCGTGGTCATCAGCGGCAGCAATCCGCTGCCCAGGTTCGCGCCCACGACCAGCGCCAGCGCGAACGACACCGGCATGACGCCGGTCGAGGCCAGCGAGATGATCAACAGGATCACCGCCAGGCTGGAATAGGCCGCCAGCGTCAGCACCGCGGCGATCAGCACGCCCAGCAGCATGTCGTCGCTGAGGCTTTGGAACACCTCCATCATCGCCGGCGAGTCGCGCAGCGGCTCGGTGGACGACACGATCGCCGCCAACGCCAGCAGCATCAGGCCGATGCCGATAGCGACGCGCCCCAGGTCGTGCACTTGCGTGGCGGAGCCGGCCATGAAGGCGACCACGCCGGCGAACACGAACAGCGGCCACAACCAGGAAACCTTGAACGACAGCGCCTGGGCCACGAGGCTGGTGCCCACGTCGGCGCCCAGCATGGTGGCGAGCGCCGGTCCCGCCGCCACCAGCCCCTTGCCGGCGAAGGACGAGACCATCAGCGCCGTGGCGGTGCTGCTCTGCAGAACCAGCGTCACGCCCAGGCCGGCCAGCAAGGCCAGCAGCGGATTGCCGAGGCTGGCCCCGATCGCGCGGCGCAGCTTGGAGCCGAAGGCGCGAGTAATGCCCGTGCGGACCATCCTGAGGCCCCAAAGCAGCAGCGCGGCGCCGCCCAGGATGTGCAGCAAAGTGTTGGTACCGTTGATCTTTTCTCTCCTCGGCGACCTCAGTCTGTCGCACGGAACGCCGCGCGAAGGTCGAGCCGACGTTGCCGTAACAATTCTGTCACACGTAATGAATCAAATTTCCAAAATCTGCAAGCGCGGAATGAAGGCATTCCTGTGATTTTTCCGGGGGCTAGCCCCTCTTTTCGCTCTCCAAGGCAGCTTCGGCTGCTCATAACCTTGCCGCCCGCGCGGTTTGCGAAATCGCCCCGCCGCGATCATCATTGGGCCATGCGGCTCAAACCCGAACAGCTCGACCGATTCCAGCGCGACGGGTTCCTGACCCTGCCGGGGTTGTTCTCGGCGAAGGAAGTGGCGCTGATGCGCGCACGCCTGCCGCGCCTGTTCGCCGAGCGCGTGCCCGAGAATTTTCGCGAGAAAGCCAGCGACGTGGTGCGCACCGCCATGGGCCTGCATCTGCGCGACGACGTGTATGCGCGCGTGGTGCGCCACCCCAGGCTCGTGGATCCGGCGATGCAGATTCTGGGCGACGACCGGCTTTACGTGCAGCAGGCAAAGGTGAACGCCAAGGAAGCGTTCACCGGCGAACAGTGGCAATGGCACTACGATTTCGCCACGCATCACCACGAGGACGGGGTGAAAAAGCCGTTGGCGCTGAATCTGCACATTTTTCTGGACGAGGTGACCGAGTTCAACGGACCATTGATTTTCATCCGCGGCTCGCACCGCAACGGCCCGGCGCCGACGGCGCTCGATCTCGTCAGCACCAGCTATCCGCTATGGACGGTGGGCAACGACACGGTCGCGCGTTTGGTCGCCGAGGGCGGCATGGAAGCGCCGAAGGGCCCGCCGGGCACGGCGCTGATCTTCGGCGACATCATGGTGCACGGATCGCCCGCCAACATGTCGCCGCATCCCCGCTCGATCTTCTCGCTGATACTGAATCCCGTCGGCAACGCCCAGACGCGATTCAAGCGCCCGGATCATCAGCATCACCGCGATTTCACGCCGGTAACGCCGCTCGGCGACGATTGCCTTGCAATGGAATCCGCGGCGGCCTGACCCGGCCCGATCAGGTCGCGGGCGGGCGGGCGCCGTAATCGCCCATCGCGATCCAGAACCGCTCGAGCTTCTTCAGCGCGCCGATCGCGCCGTTCAGTTCTTCCTCCGCCACGTAGCCCGGCGCGATCTGCGTCAAGTGGCGGTCGAAAGCCTCGTCCAGGATTTTCCAGAGCTTCAATCCCCTGTCCGACAGCTTGACGCGCACCGAACGGCGATCATGCGCCGAACGCTCCTGCGCCAGGTATTTGCTCTCGGCCATCTTGCGAACGTTGTAGGAGACGTTCGAGCCGAGATAATAGCCGCGGTTGGTGAGCTCCCCCACGGTCAGGTCGTCGCTGCCGATATTGTAGAGGATCAAAGCCTGAACGTTGTTGATGTCCTGGATGGAACGGCGGTCGAGCTCGCCCTTCACCACCTCCAGAAACTGGCGGTGCAGACGCTCGATCAGGCGGATCGTATCCAGATACGCGTTCTTCACGGGCGAAGGCCTCCTGGCCCGGGACTGACGATGCCGGTCACTATATAACAGAGTTTCATACTATTGGCTTAGGGCTGTCGCTGTTTTGATGGATCAATTCCGGCCCCGAATCAACTTATAGATGCCCGAGAAATCCACCGCCCCGTGTCCTTGGGCGCAGAACAGGCCGTACAGAGCGGCGGCGGCGGCTCCGATTGGCGTGGTGGCGCCCGCGCTGGAAGCGGCCTGCTGCGCCAGCTTCAGGTCCTTCAGCATCATGTCGGCGGTGAAGCCTGGTTTGTAGTCGCGATTCGCAGGCGAGGTCGGCACCGGGCCGGGCACCGGGCAATACGCGGTCATCGACCAGCACTGGCCCGAGGATTTGGAGCTGATGTCGAACAGCTTCTGCTTGTCGAGGCCCAATTTATCGGCCAGCGCGAACGCTTCGCCCACCACGATCATCGACGCGCCGAGAATCATGTTGTTGCAGATCTTGGCGGCCTGGCCCGCGCCCGAGGCGCCGGCATGCACGATGGTCTTGCCCATGTTTTTCAGGATCGGCTCCGCCTTGGCATAGGCCGCGTCTTCGCCGCCCACCATGAAGGTCAGCGTGCCCGCCTCGGCCCCGCCCGTGCCGCCGGATACCGGCGCGTCGAGCATCATCAGGCCCTTGGCCTTGGCGGCCGAGGCGACGGCGCGCGCCGTGTCGACGTCGATGGTCGAACTGTCGATCAAGAGCGTGCCGGGCGAAACCGCGCCGACGATCCCGCCCTCGCCGGTATAGACCTGCCGCACGTGCTGCGCGGCGGGCAGCATCGTGATTACCACCTCGACGTCTTTGGCCGCCTCGGCGGCGGATTTCGCCAGGCTCGCGCCCGCCTTGGCCGCGGCGTCGAGCGCCGCCGGCACCAGGTCGAAGGCCTTGAGCTCGTGCCCGGCCTTCAAAAGGTTGCGCGCCATCGGGCCGCCCATGTTGCCCAAGCCGATGAATCCGATCGAAGCCACTGGTTCCTCCAATGTGCCTCATCCTTCGACAGGCTCAGGATGAGGTTTAATTGTTTGTCCTCATGCTGAGCTTGTCGAAGCATGAGGGCAACGGCAAGTCACGCCAGCCGCAAGTCGCCATCCGGCGGCTCGATGAAGTGCCGCGCGACGATGGCCTCGTCCACCCCGGCCAGCGTCGCCGGCCGCCAGCGCGGCTTGCTGTCCTTGTCCACCAGCAGGGCGCGCACGCCTTCGTAATAGTCGTGGCCGGCCATGCAGCCCTGGGACATGCGGTATTCCATGCGCAGTTCCTCGGCGAAATTCAGGCGCGCGCCGCGGCGCAACTGGCGCACGCTGATCTTCATGCTGGTCGGCGATTTGGTTAGCATCGAGGCATGCTGCGCCTTGGCCCAGCCCGTGCCTTGCTTTTCCAGCGCCGCCAGCATGCCTTCCACCGTATCGCCGGCGAAGCAGCGGTCGATCGCCGCGCGATGCTCGGCCAGCGGCGGCTTGCCCGGATCGGCGGCGAAACCGGCCAGCGCGCGATTGACGGCGGCGGTCTTGTCCGCGCCGTACTCGGCACCCGCCAGCGCGTCGACGATGGAGTCGATTCGGGCGCTTGCGACCGCGTGCGTGGCGACATGGACGTAGACGCAATCCGCCAGCCTGAGGCGATGCCCGGTCATCGCCAAATACATGCCGGTTTCGCCCGGGCAGCGCGGCAGAAAATGCCCGCCGCCAACGTCAGGAAACAGGCCGATGCCGGTTTCGGGCATGGCAAAGAGCGTCTTCTCGGTCGCGACGCGGTGCGAGCCATGCACCGACAGCCCCACGCCGCCGCCCATGGTCACGCCGTCGATCAGTGCTATATGCGGTACGCGTAAGCGGTTGATGCGGTAGTTGAGCGTGTATTCCTCGCGGAAGAAATCGCGCGTCAGGTGGTCGCCGGACTTGCCGGCGTCGTGCACCGCCAGCACGTCGCCGCCGGCGCAGAACGCGCGGCCGCCCGCGCCGCGCAGCACGACCGCGCCAAGCGCAGCGTCGCGCTGCCATTCGTCGAGTTGCCTGGCATAGGCGCGCACCATGCCGAGCGTCAGCGCATTCAGCGCCGCCGGCCGGTTCAGAGTCGCGAGGCCGATGGCGCCGCGCCGCTCGAACAGAATGTCCCGGGTCATGCGAGCCTAGTTGTTGCTTTGGCGGAGAAGCTTGCGCGCCACGATCAGGCGCATGATCTCGTTGGTCCCTTCCAGGATGCGATGCACGCGCAGATCGCGCAAATGCCGCTCGATCGGAAAGTCCTTGAGATACCCATACCCGCCGTGGAGCTGCAAGGCGCGGTCGACGATCTCGTAGCATTTGTCGGTGGCCAGGCGCTTGGCCATGGCGCAATGCAAGGTGGCGTCGGGGTCCGAGGCGTCGAGCGAGCGCGCGGCGCGATGCACCATCAGCCGCGCGGCCTCGAGCTCGGTCGCCATGTCGGCGGCCATGAATTGCAGGGCCTGGAACTCCGAAAGCTTCTTGCCGAACTGCTTGCGCTCGGCCATGTGCGCCCTGGCGGCGTCGAGGCAGGCGCGCGCCCCGCCCAGCGAGCAGGCCGCGATGTTGATGCGCCCGCCGTCGAGCCCGGCCATCGCGATCTTGAACCCCTCGCCTTCCGCGCCGATGCGGTTCTCCACCGGCACCTCGGCGTTCTCTAGGATCACCGCGGTGGTCGGCTGGCTGTTCCAGCCGAGCTTTCTTTCCTTCTTGCCGAAGCTGAGGCCCTTGGTGCCCTTTTCCACCGCGATGCAGGAGATGCCCAAGGGTCCCGCGCCGCTCGTGCGCACCATGCAGACATACACGTCGCTCGACCCGCCGCCCGAGATGAACGCCTTGCTGCCATTCAGCACATAGCGGTCGCCGCGCCGTTCCGCGCGCGTGGCCAGCGCCGCCGCGTCGGAGCCCGAGCCCGGCTCAGTCAGGCAATAGGACGCGAAATGCTCCATGGTGGCGAGCTTGGGACAAAAGCGCTTGCGCTGCGCCTCGCCGCCATAGCGGTCGATCATCCAAACAGCCATGTTATGGATCGAGAGATAGGCGGCGGTCGATGGGCACGCCGCCGCCAACTCCTCGAAGATCAGCGCCGCGTCGATGCGCTTCAGGCCCGATCCGCCCACGTCCTCGCGCACATAGATGCCCGCGAAGCCGAGCGCGGCGGCCGCGCGCAGCGCATCGACCGGGAAGATCTGCTTTTCGTCCCATTCCGTCGCATGGGGAGCAAAAGCTTCGGCGGCGAATTGCCGCGCCGTGTCGCGGAACGCTTGTTGCTCCTCGCTGAGCTGGAAGATCATGCCGCGCGCCCCAGGCTTCAGCTTTCCGTCGCCGGCTTGGCCATTTCCAGGCTCTGGCGCGCGATGGCGCCGGCCGCGTCGCTGCCGCCGGCCACTTGCA
>JAHFPH010000137.1 GCA_023266845.1 Rhodospirillaceae bacterium | reverse complement strand
AACCAACAACAAATAGTCTGATATACTTTAAGTCAGCAAGTTGTGGAAATATTGCCTGGAAGCTGGCGATTGCCTGGAGGGGGCTGGGTGGCCGAAGATCGCGTCGACCGTAGGCTTGCGGCGATTCTGGCGGGCGACGTTGCCAGCTACAGCCGGTTGATGGGTGCCGACGAAGAAGGCACGCTTCGGCAGCTCAAGGCGCATCGCAAGGAACTGATCGATCCCAAGATCGCCGAGCACCGCGGCCGGATCGTCAAGACTACCGGCGACGGGATTCTGGTGGAATTCGTCAGCGTCGTCGACGCCGTGCGCTGCGCCGTCGACATTCAGCGCGGCATGGCCGAGCGCAACGTCGAGGCGCCGCGCGAGAGCCGCATCGAATTCCGCATCGGCATCAATGTCGGCGATATCATCAGCGACGCCGATGACATTTATGGCGACGGCGTCAACGTGGCGGCACGGCTAGAGGCGCTCGCCGAACCCGGCGGCATCTACGTGTCGCGCGTCGTCCACGATCAGGTGCGCGACAAGCTCAGCTTCAGCTTCGAGGATATGGGCGAACAGACCGTCAAGAACATTGCCCGGCCTGTCGGCATTCATCGCATTCAGCTTGGCGAACAGGCCGCGCCGACAAAATCCGCTGGCGCCTCCAGCAAGCCCGAACTCTCGATTTCCGATCGGCCCGCCCTGGCCGTGCTGCCGTTCGCCAACATGAGCGGCGATCCGGAGCAGGAGTATTTTGCCGACGGAATTTCTGAGGACATCATCACGGCGCTCTCGAAACTGCGTTGGTTCTTCGTGATTGCCCGGAATTCCTCGTTCAACTACAAAGGAAAGGCGGTCGATGTTAAACGCGCTGCGCGCGAACTGGGCGTGCGCTATGTGTTGGAAGGCAGCGTCCGCAAGGGCGGCAATCGCGTGCGCATCACCGCCCAGCTGATCGATGCCTCGACCGGCAATCACATCTGGGCCGATCATTACGACGGCGAGTTGAGCGACATATTCGCCTTGCAGGACGAAATCACAAAGAAAGTGGTCACCGCGATCGAGCCGAAACTGCTTGAGGCTGAGGGCCTGCGCTCGCAGAGCCGTTCGCCTGAGGATCTCGGCGCCTGGGACATGGTAATTCGGGCCAATTCACTGTTCTGGCGATTGTCGAAGGGCGAAATCGAGACCGCAATCGAAATGCTCCAGCGGGCCGTCGAGCGCTACCCTGAATATGCGCCGGCGCATAGCCTGTTGGCATTCGTGCTGCTGGTTTCGGGCTATATGGGCTCGCGCCTAACCGAGGCACAGCTACAACAGGCCACCACCCATGCCGCCCGGGCGGTCGATCTCGACGACAGCGACCCTTCGGCGCACCTGGCGCGGGGCTTTGCGGCGTTCATGCAACGGCAAACCAACATGGCCGCGGCGGAGTTCCATCGTGCACTCTCCCTTAATCCCAACCTTGCCGCCGCGCACGGCTATCTCGGTTGGGCGCTCGCATTCGACGGCCAAACCGACCTGGCGAGCGCCCATCTGGAGGAAGCGATGCGGATGAGTCCGCATGACCCGCAAAATGCGATTTTCAACACGGGGCTCGCCATCGTCCACTATTTCGCCGGCCGCTACCCCGAAGCCGTCGAATGCAGCCGCAAGGCTCTGCAGCTGCGTTCCACATTCACCGCCGGCTATCGCATTCATGTGGCAAGCTTGGCGCAGGCCGGAATGATCGACGAAGCGCGCGAGGCACTAGCCCGACTGAAGGAACAGCATCCCGATCTCTCCATTGCGTGGATCGAACAGAACGTCCCCTATACATCGAGCGCGATGGCAAGGTTCCTTGAAGGCATGCGGAAGGCCGGTCTGCAATAGGCCCGCCAATCTAGGCTTGGCGGAATTCAGGGGCGATAGATGCCTTTGGACCGCGTCCGTTCTTGGCCCAATAATGTGGAACCGCAACCGCGCCATCCCAGGGATGACAGCGCGGCGGCAGCATCGTATCACCTCTGTCCATGACCTTCACCGCCGCCAAGCTGGTCGGCCTGGTCAGCGATCCGGGCAACCTGATCCTTCTGCTGTTCCTGGCCGGCGCCGCGCTGTGGTTCACGCGTTGGCGGCGCATGGCGGTGCGCCTGGCGGCCGCCGGTGTGGCCGCCTATATCGCGCTGACCGTGCTGCCGGTGGGCGACTGGCTGCTGCTGCCGCTCGAGGAGCGTTTTCCCCGGCCCGCCATGTTGCCCGAGCGCATCGAGGGCATCGTGGTGCTGGGCGGCATGATCGACCCCGAGGTGTCGAGCGCCCGCGGCCAGCCCCAGGTCAACGAGGGCGGCGACCGCATTTTGGCGATGGTCGAACTGGCGCGGCGCTTTCCGCAGGCGCGGCTGGTGTTCACCGGCGGGGCGGGGACCTTGTTCGACCGGCAGCACCGCGAGGCCGACTACGCGCAGATCCTGCTGCCGCGCCTCGGCGTGCCGGCCGAGCGTGTGCTGTTCGAACGCAACAGCCGCGACACCTACGAGAACGCGGCGATGAGCGCCGAGATCGTGCGCCCGCAGCGCGACGCGGTCTGGCTTCTGGTCACCTCGGCGCGGCACATGCCGCGCGCGATGGGCGTGTTCCGCAAGCAGGACTGGCGCGTCGTGGCCTGGCCGGTCGATTACGCGACCAGCGGACGCATGCCCTGGCGCCCCTGGCCGCGCGCGGAGGCAGCCGGCCTGCGCCATCTCGGCTGGGCGCTGCACGAATGGCTGGGACTTGCCGCCTATCGCATCCTAGGCCGCACCGACGCCCTGTTCCCGGGACCGTAAGGGGCGATTTGAGGGCACGCGATGTGGAAGACCATCTTCATCACGGTGGCGGCAGCGATCTTTGGCATCCTCGGCTTTCTTGCCTACGACGCAGTTGCTCACGGTTACCATCGTCGCGGAGCCGGGCAGGCCGAATTTGACGCACTTTACGTCCGCGACGCCGAATTGGGCTTTACCCTCAGGCCTGGCGCGTCGCTTGTGATGAGAGGCGAACGGGGGGAAGTGACCGCCCAAATTGGCCGCCTCGGCACGCGGGTCGCCGGGCGCGGCGATCAGGCCGTTGCGGATGTCGTCGTGGTCGGCTGCTCGCAGACATTCGGGCAAGGCGTGGCGTACGACGAGATTTTCGCTAGCGTCGCGGCGAAGGACCTCGGCTGGACCGTCGCCAACCTCGCCGTTGCGGGCTTTGGCGGAGTCGGCGCGCATCTGATGCTGCGACGGCATCTCGGCCTGAAACCGAAGCTGATCGTCTATGGCTTCTGGTTTGATCATCTGAATCGTAACGTCCTGGGGTGCCTGGAGTCCGGGTCGCCGGTTTGCATCGAACGGCCCTATCTCGCCTTCGAACGCGGCCCCGACCCGATCCTGCGATTGCCGTCGGGCGAAGGGGGCGGCCTCGCGTTTGCGGCAAGCTGGATGAACAAAGGCGGACTGTACGCCTTCGCGGCGGGCATGGTCGTTTCCGCGCTCAAGATCAAATATGCGATGGACCGCGCTTGGCTCGGCTCGCGTGAAATCGGCGAATCGCAAAGGCTCGATGCGGCAAGGACCGTTCTGAAAGAAATGAACGATACCGCGAAAATCGCCGGGGCCAAGCTGATCGTCGTTTTTATCCCCAATTATTTCGCAGAGGAGGTACCCGCGGTCCCCGCCGTGCTTTCCACATGGGCCGTGTCCGCAGGCATAACCCTCATCAACATGGCGCCGGTGTTCGCTCGCATGAAGGCCGCCGGGATCCCTCTGGCGATCCCAAACGACGGGCACATGACGGTCGCGGCGCACCGAGCCATAGCCGACGAAATCGTGAAATCGGTGCGATAGGCGTGGCCGCGTATCGCATCCTCGGCCGCACCGACGCCCTGTTCCCCGGGCCGTAAGTACGAGTCCGGCCAAGCACTTGGCCGAAACTCGTGGACAAGCGAATCGCGCTATGGCAAACACGAATCGGGACGGGTAGGAGAAACGTTGGGATTGTAGATGCCCGGCTCCTTGTCTTTTGCGCGCCTCAAGGCCGCTTCCGTCGCCGTAAAAGCGGCTGTTTTCCTGATCGCCGCCGCGCTTAGCGCGCCGGTTTCAGCGCCGGCCCGCGCCAACCAGCAGGACTTCGCTTCCTGGCTTTCCGATTTCAAGCGCGATGCGCTCGCCGCCGGCATTTCGCAGCCCACGCTCGACGAAGCGCTCGACAACGTGCAGCCGATCCCGCGCGTGATCGAGCTGGATCGCAAGCAGCCCGAGTTCGTCCTCACATTCCGCGAATACCTGGCGCGTCAGGTCACCGACGCCCGCGTGGAGAAGGCCAAGCGGCTGTACGAGCAGCACCGCGCGCTATTGGAGGAGATCGGCCGCAAATACGCCGTGCCGCCGCGCTTCATTTTGGCCCTATGGGGCATGGAGACCGATTTCGGCCGCGTCACCGGCGGCTTCTCGGTGGTGGCGGCGCTGGCGACGCTGGCCTATGACGGGCGGCGCGCCGAGTTTTTCCGCAAGGAGCTGCTGAACGCGCTGCGCATCATCGACCAAGGCCATATCCGCGCCGCCGACATGACCGGAAGCTGGGCTGGCGCCATGGGCCAGAACCAGTTCATGCCGTCCAGCTTCCTCAGCTACGCCGTGGACTACGACGGCGACGGGCGGCGCGACATCTGGACCACGCTGCCCGACGTGTTCGCGTCGATCGCCAACTACCTTTCCAAGTCGGGCTGGAACGCAAGCCAGGGCTGGGGCCGCGCGGCGCGGCTGCCCCACGGCTTCGACATGGCCCAGGCCGACCTGGCGGTGAAAAAACCGCTCGGCGAATGGACTGCCTTGGGCGTGCGGCAGGCCGATGGGTCGCCGATGCCGGATGCCCAGCTCGAGGCCTCGATCGTGCGGCCGGCCGGCGGCGAGGACGCGTTTTTCGCCTACGACAATTATCGCGTCATCATGAAATGGAATCGGGCGCTGGTATTCGCCACCGCCGTCGGCATCCTGGCCGACCGCATCGGCGGCGTGAACTGAGCCGTGGCCGACATAGGGGGGCAGGGGATCGCCGGTTCGCTGCTGCGCGCTTGCGCGCTCGCCGCGCTATGCGCCGCCGTTGCGGGTTGCGCCGAAACCCAGCTTGCCTCGCACGCCGTGAAAAAGGCGCAGCGCGGCATGTCCGAACGCGAGCAGCAGGCGGCCGGCCCGGTGAACTTCTACAAAGTCGGCGATCCATACGAGATCGACGGCAAGCGGTACCACCCGAAGGAGGACTACAAGTACAAGGAGACGGGCATCGCGTCGTGGTACGGCGACGAATTCCACGGCCGCCCGACCGCCAACGGCGAGGTGTTCAACATGAACGCCGTCTCGGCCGCGCACCGCACCTTGCCGATGCCCAGCGTGGTGCGCGTGACCAACCTGGAGAACGGCCGTTCGATGGTCGTGCGCGTCAACGACCGCGGCCCGTTCGTCAAGGACCGCATCCTGGACATGTCGCATCACGGCGCCGATCTGCTGGGCTATCGCGGCAAGGGCACGGCGAAGGTGCGCGTGGAGATATTGGCGGACGAAAGCCGCAAGATGAAGGAGGCCGCGCTGCGCGGCCAGCGCATCACCACGGCGCAGCTTGTGGACGGCGCGGAGGAAGACCCCGAGATGCCCGCGCTGGCTCCGGCCACGGGCGTCGTCGAGCAAACCGCGGAAATCGCCGCCCCGTCGGACGACCCGTACCGCCTGGCCGCGCTCGATCCGGCCGCGGGCGTGGCGGCGGCGCAAAGCGGCGCCGGCATCCGCCGGATTTTCGTGCAGACCGGCGCCTACACCGTGTTCGACAACGCGGTGCGCGCGCAAGGCGCCGTGGACATGCTGGCGCCGGCCACGATAACGCCGATCGCCAATAACGGCCTGCGCCTGTACCGCGTGCGCCTGGGGCCGTTCGCCGCGTCGGGCGAAGCCGACAGCGCCCTTGAACAGGCGATCAAGAGAGGGTATGCGGGGGCCAGAATCGTAGCGGACTGAAGCCGCCGCATTCACGGCCGAATTCCGCCGCGAAGCCGCGGCAAGAGGTAGCCAGATGAAGTGCGCATCCCTGATTTCCGGCATCGCCGCCGCCGCACTCGGCCTCGCCCTGCTGGGCGCTTCAAGCGCGCTGCCGTCGCCCGCCCTGGGCCAGACCCAGAAGGCCAAGCCGTCCCCGAAGCAATCCGCCGCCAAGTCGCAAGCTCAACCGCAGGCCGACGACGCGGCGAAAGTGGCCGCCGGCAAGGCGCCCAGCATCGACACCGAGGTGCGCAACGCCATCATCGTCGATTACCAGACCGGCACGGTGATGTTCGAGAAGGCGGCCGACGAGCGAATCGGCCCCGCCTCGATGAGCAAGATCATGACGCTGTACATGGCGTTCGAGCAGCTCAAGAAGGGCCAGCTCAAGATGGACGACACGCTGGCGGTCAGCGACAAGACCTGGAAGGAATGGAACAACCGCGGCTCGACCATGTTCATCCCGGCGCGCTCGCGCGTGAAGGTCGAGGATCTGCTGCGCGGCATCGTCATCCAGTCGGGCAATGACGCCTGCGTCGTGCTGGCCGAGGGCCTGTCCGGCTCCGAAGCCGCGTTCGCCGACGCCATGAACCGGCGCGCTAGGGAATTGGGCCTGACCGGCAGCAACTTCACCAATGCCACGGGCTGGCCCGACCCGGACCACTACATGACGGTGCGCGACCTGGCGATCCTCGCCAAGCACATGATCGACGACTTCCCCGAGTACTATCCGATGTTCAAGGAAAAGGAATTCGTCTTCAACGGCACCCGCCAGGGCAACCGCAACCCGCTGCTGTACAAGGACACGGGCACCGACGGCATCAAGACCGGCCATACCGACGAGGCGGGGTTCGGCGTCACCGCCTCGGCCGTGCGGGGCGGCCGGCGCATCATCATGGTGGTGCACGGCCTCAACAACATGCGCCAGCGCGCGGGCGAGGCCGAACGGATTCTGGACTGGGCCTTTCGCAGCTTCGCCAACTACGCGCTGTTCAAGCCCGGCGACAAGGTGGGCGAGGCCGAGGTCTGGCTCGGCGAGAAACTCAAAGTGCCGGTCGTGCTGGAGGAAGGCGTCACCGTAACGCTGCCGCGCGAGGCGCGGCGCGATCTGAAGGTGCAGGTGGTGACCGAGGAGCCGGTGAAGGCGCCGGTGAAGAAGGGCACTCCGGTCGGCAAGCTGGTGGTCTCGGCGCCGGGCATGGCGACGCGCGAGGCGCCGCTGGTGGCCGCCGAGGACGTGGAAAAGCTGGGCACGCTGGCGCGGGTCGGAGTTTCGATCGGCTACATGCTGTTCGGCTCGGCGACGAAGTGACCGCATCGCAAGCGCGCTTCCATTGAGCAAGGGTCGGTTCATCACGCTGGAAGGCGGCGAGGGCGGCGGCAAATCGACCCAGACCTTCCGCCTGGTCGAGCGCCTGCGCCGCATCGGCCTCAAGGCCGAGGCGACGCGCGAGCCGGGCGGCGCCGAGGGCGCCGAGATGATCCGCAAGCTTTTGGTCGAGGGCGAGCCCGGCCGCTGGGACCCGCAAACCGAGCTGCTGCTGCATTTCGCCGCGCGCCGCGACCATCTGCGCCGCACCGTGTGGCCGACGCTTGAGCGCGGCTGCTGGGTGATCTGCGACCGCTTCGCCGACAGCACCATGGCGTATCAGGGTTACGGCCACGGGCTGGGGCGCGAGGCGGTCGAGGCGCTGTACCGTCTTACGGTCGGCGATTTCAAGCCGGACCTGACGCTGATCCTGGACCTGCCGGTCGAAGAGGGGTTGAAACGCGCGGCCTTGCGCGGCGGCGAGAACCGCTACGAGCGCATGGGCAGCGATTTCCACCAGCGCCTGCGCGACGGGTATCTGGAGATCGCGCGGCGCGAGCCCGGACGCTGCGTACTGATCGACGCCGGCGGGACGGCCGATCAGGTCGCCGACGCCATCGCCGCCACGGTGCGCGACCGCCTGAAGGTGGCGATCTAGGCCGCTCTTCACCGGCCGTGATAGATTTCCTTCATGGCCGCCAAGCAGAACGACGAGCTGCATCCCGACGACGATCCGCCCGAGCGGATGCCGCGCGCCAATCCCGCGCTGTTCGGCCAAGAGGAGGCCGAGGCGGCGCTGATGGCCGCGTGGAAATCGGGCCGCATGCCGCATGCCTGGCTGATTTCAGGGCCGCGCGGCATCGGCAAGGCCACGCTTGCCTTCCGCTTCGCGCGCTTCGCCTTGTCGGGCGGCGGCGCGGACGTTGATCCGTCCGCGCAACTCTTAATAACGCCGCGCGGATCTACGCGCGGCGGGGCTGGCGGGCAGGGGAGCGGGCTCATTAACAACGAGCCGCCGTCGATGGAAACCGACCCGTCCGGCCGCGTGTTCCAGCGCGTGGCCGCGCTCGGGCACTCCGATTTCCGGCTGGTGCGCCGCAGCCTCAACAAGAAGACCGGCAAGTGGCGCCAGGAAATCTCGATCGAGGACGTGCGCGACATGGGCCAATTTCTGCGCTTGACCGCGGGCGAGGGCGACTGGCGCATCATCGTCATCGACAGCGCCGACGAGATGACCAACGCCGCGATGAA
>JAHFPH010000136.1:6433-8620 GCA_023266845.1 Rhodospirillaceae bacterium | reverse complement strand
CAAGACGCTATTGTGGTGCGGCATGGCGTTGCTCTCCTTCCGTGTCCCGAAACGTCGCCAAACGCTCGTGACACAGAAGAATCAACGTCATGCGCCTTGTCCAGAAAAACTAAACCGGACAACCGTGGATCAAGTCCGGCCATGACGCTTAGAAAATCATCACCGCATCGCCGCCGCGATGTTGCCGCCGTCCACGGTCAAGACGGCGCCGGTGGTTTTGCGCGCCAGCGCCAGCGACAAAAACGCCTCGGCCACGTCCTCGGCGCGCACCTCGCGGCCCAACAGGTTGCCGGCCATGTAGTCGCGCTCGCTCAAGCCCCGCGCCTTCGAGCGGCTTTTCACCATCTCGTCGGTCAGCAACCCGCTGCGGATGCGGTCGGCGTTGACGGCGTTCGACGTGATGCCGTCCTGGCCGTAATCCACCGCGTATTGACGCATCAGCGCCAGGGTCGCTGCCTTTGGCAATCCATAGGGGCCGAAATTCGGGCCGGGATTGACCGCCTGTTTCGACACGTTGAACAGCAGCGCGCCTCCTGTTGCTTGCGCGCGCATCACCCGCACCGCGGCCTGGGCCACGGATTGATGGGCGAAGAAATTGAGCTCGAAGCTTTTGCGTAAAGTCGCGTCGTCCACCTCGCCGATGCGCCCCTGCCAGGCCGCGCCCGCGTTCGACGCCACGATGTCCACGCCGCCGTAAGTTCCCACGGCCGCGTCGAACGCCTTGTCCACCGATGCGCGCGAGGTGACGTCGCATTCCAGGCCCAACCCGCCGATTTTCTTCGCCGCCGCCCTGGCCGCGTCCGCGTTGAGGTCCAGCAGCACCACCTCCGCGCCCTCGCGCTTGAGGGCCGACGCGATCGCCGCGCCGATCACCCCGCCCGCGCCGGTCACGACAGCCACTTGGCGCGCCAGCGGCTTCTCGGCCGATTTGCCCAGCTTGGCCTGCTCCAGCGACCAGTATTCCATGTCGAAAATCTCGGCTTCGCTGATGCTCTCGAACCTGCCGGTGGACTCGGCGTCGGATACGACCGATATGCAGGTCTCGGCGATGTCCGCCGCGATTCTAGCGTCCTTGGCCGTGGCGCCCAGGCCGAACATCCCCAGGCCCGGCACCAAAATCACGCGCGGCATCGGGTCGAGTTGCTTTTTCTTAAGGATCGCGCGGGCGTTATGGCGCTCGAAATAGGCCCGGTAGTCCGCCTGGTATTTCTCCACCGCCTTCCGCGCCTCGGCCGCGAACGCGTCGAGCCTGCCGGCTTCGGGCGCCGGCACGATCAAGGGCCACGGCTTGGTGCGGATCACATGGTCGGGCGTGGCCACGCCGGCGCGGCTGTAGCGCGCGAGGTCGCCGCCGTTCACGTAGTCCAGCACGCGCGGGCCCGAGCGATGCTCCAGGATGAACCGTGTCCAGCGCCCCTCGTTCTTGTCTATGGGAGTGGAAACGAGGCCGCGCAGCACGGGCGCGATTTCCGTTGGGGCGGCCAGCTTCTTGGGCAGCTTCACCGGCACGGGCTTGGATCGTTTGCCCTCGGCCAGGCGCTCCTCGGCCAGCGTCACCAGCGCGATCATGCGGTCGTATGCTTCGCGCGCCGTCCTGCCGAAGCTGAAGATGCCGTGCTTGTGCAGCACCAGCCCTTCGACCTTCGGATTTTCCTCGAACGCCTGCTTGCAGGCCTTGGCCAGCGCGAAGCCCGGCATGATGTAGGGCACCACCGACACGCGCTTGCCGTAGACCTCGCGCGCCAGCGTCTCGCCGTCCGGCCGGTCGACCAGCGCTAGGACCGCGTTGGCGTGGGTGTGGTCGATGAATTTCTCGGGGATGAAGGCGTGCAGCAGGGTTTCGACCGATGGGTTCGGAGAATTGCTGTCGATCAGGTTGCCGCGCTGGATGTTGACCATGTCCTCGTCGCTGAGGGCTTTCAGCTTGGCGAGTTTGATCAGCGGGACAAGGCGCACGGCCGGCACGCCCGGCGGCTCGATCACCGCCATGTCCCAGCCCGAGCCTTTCACGCACAGGACTTCGACGCTGTCGCCGACCTGATCCTTGACGGTCGTTTTGACCGAGGTGTTGCCGCCGCCGTGCTGCACCAGGCGCGGCTCGCCGCCCAACAGGCGCGTGGTATAGGTGCGCAGCGCCCAATCCTCGTTGACGCCCGCGCCCGCGTATTTCTTCACCGCCGCGCGCGC
>JAHFPH010000136.1:0-6333 GCA_023266845.1 Rhodospirillaceae bacterium | reverse complement strand
TGTCGGCGATCACGGTATGCGGCACGCCGTGCTGGCCGAGCTCCCAGGCGGTGAGACTCATGCCCTGGTTGCGCGGCCGGGTTTCGTCGACCCACACGTGGATCTTCATGCCCTCGTTGAACGCCTTGTAGATCGGCGCCAGGGCGGTGCCCCAGTCCACGGTGGCCAGCCACCCGGCGTTGCAATGCGTCAGCACGTTCAGCGCCGCGCCGTTGTTCTTTTTCGCGGCGATGTCCTTGAAGATTTTTAGCCCGTGATCGCCGATCGCGGAGTTGATCGCCACGTCCTCGTCGCAGATCTCGGCCGCGCGCTTATAGGCCGCGGTGACGCGCTCGCCGCGCGGGCGGTTGCGCAAAGCCCCGAGCATCTCATCCAGCGCCCATTTCAGGTTGATCGCGGTCGGGCGGGTTTTGAGCAACTGCTCGTAGGCGCGCTCCAGGCTTTCGTCGCTCGCGTCGGCGCCGAGCGCCAGGCAGATGCCATAGGCCGCGGTGGCGCCGATCAGCGGCGCGCCGCGCACCTGCATGGATTTGATGGCGTGGGCGGCTTCGTCCACGGTGCGCAACGTCAGGGTGGCGAATTCGTGCGGCAGGCGCGTCTGGTCGATGATCCCGACCGGCCAGCCATTCCTTTGGCCGTCCCGCTCCACCCAGATCGTGCGATAGGCTTTGCCGTCCACGCGCATGGAGGCGGTTATAGAGGCACGTGCCGTCCGGTTCAATCTGGACAGGGGCCGCGCGCGCCCGCACAGTCTCCGCAAATCGGGGGGAAGCCATGCGCCTGACGTTGGACCGGAAAACCAGCCTGCCTAGAGACGCCGCCCGCGCCACGCTGGTCGGGCGCGTCTGGGTTCCGGGCAAGAACGCGGGCCCGGCCGTGGTGTCGCTGCGCAATGGCGAGGTGTGGGACATCTCGGCGATAGCACCTACCATGGCGGATATCCTGAACGCGCCCGATCCGATGAAACTGGCGCGCACGACCAAAGGCGCCAGGAAAATCGGCTCCGTCGCCGCGCTGCTGAAAAACTCCAGCCCTGACAGGCGCGACAGAAACAAGTTTTTCCTGCTGGCGCCGTGCGATTTGCAGGCCGTGAAGGCGGCGGGCGTCACCTTCGCCAATTCGATGGTCGAGCGCGTGATCGAATCCAAGGCCAAGGGCGACCCCTCGCGCCAGGACGCGCTGCGCCGGGAGCTCGGCCAGGAGATCGGCGCGGACCTGGCCTCGGTCAAACCGGGCTCGGCGGCGGCCGAGAAGCTGAAACAGGCGTTGCTGGCCCGCGATTTGTGGTCGCCGTATCTCGAGGTCGGCATCGGCCCCTATGCCGAGATCTTCACCAAGACCGCGCCGATGGCCTCGGTCGGCTCGGGCATGGAAATCGGCCTGCATCCCGAATCGTCCTGGAACAATCCCGAGCCCGAGATCGTGCTGGCGGTGAACGCGCGCGGGCGAACCGTTGGCGCCACCCTAGGCAACGACGTCAATTTGCGCGACTTCGAGGGGCGTAGCGCCCTGCTGCTGGGCAAGGCCAAGGACAACAACGCGTCTTCCGCCATCGGCCCGTTCATCCGGCTTTTTGATCGCAGCTATTCAATGGACGACGTGCGCAAATCAGAGATCGCGCTGACCGTCGCGGGCGACGACGGCTTCGTGATGAAGGGGACGAGCTCGATGTCGCGCATCTCGCGCGATCCCCTGGACCTGGTGAGGCACATGATGGGCGGGGCGCATCAATACCCCGACGGCGCGGTGTTGTTCCTCGGCACCATGTTCGCGCCGACGCAGGACCGCGGGCCCAAGGGCTCGGGCTTCACGCATAAGCTCGGCGATATCGTCACCATCGCCACGCCCACGCTGGGGGCCCTGGTCAACCGCGTGACGACTTCCGACAAGGCCCCGCCGTGGACCTTCGGCGCGGGGGCGTTGATGCGCAATCTGGCGCGGCGCGAGCTGCTGTAGCGCTTAGCGGCCCGAAGCACCGGCATGTTCGCCCATCCCGACTTCGACGAGCACGAGCGCGTCGTCTATGTGCGCGAGCCTGCGGCGGGCCTGCGGGCGATCGTCGCCATTCATTCTACCGCCCTGGGGCCGGCGTTCGGCGGCTGCCGGATGTGGCCGTACAGGACGGACGACGACGCGCTGGCCGACGTGCTGCGCCTGTCGCGCGGCATGACCTACAAGGCGGCGATCTGCGAGCTGCCCTATGGCGGCGGCAAGTCGGTGGTGATCGGCGATCCGCGCCGCGACAAGACGCCCGATCTGCTGCGCGCCGTCGGCCGCGCGGTCGAGTCCTTGGGTGGGCGTTACATCGTCGCCGACGACGTCGGCACCACGCTCGACGATCTGGCGGTGATGCGGACGGAAACCCGGCACACCGCCGCCGCCACGGCCGCCGCGAAACGGCCTTTGCCGGTCACGGCCTGGGGCGTGTTCAATGCGCTGTTGGCGTGCGCCGAGCACCGCTTCGGCCAAGCCGGTTTCACGGGCCTTCGCGTCGCGGTCCAGGGCCTGGGCCATGTCGGCTATCCGCTGTGCCGGTTCCTCAGCGAGAAGGGCGCGCGGCTCGTCGTCAGCGATCTCGACCCTGCGCGGGTCGCCTCGGCCGAGGCCGAGTTCGGCGCGGCGTCCGTCCCGGCCGGCGCCATCTACGACGCGGCGTGCGAGATTTTCAGCCCCTGCGCGCTGGGCGGGGTGCTGAACGACACCACCATCCCGCGCCTCAAGGCCAGGCTCGTCTGCGGCGGCGCCAACAACCAGCTCGCCTCGCAGCGCCACGATTTGGCCTTGGCCGAGCGTGACATCCTGTTCCTGCCCGACTATCTGGCGAACGCCGGCGGGGTGATCGACTTCCACCAGGAATCGGTCGACGACAGCCCGGCGGCTGTTTTGAAATCGGTCGAACGCATCCGCCGCATATCAGCCCAAGTTCTGGACCAGAGCCGCCGCACCGGCCTTCGCCCGCTCGCCGTCGCCGACGCTGTCGTGCGCGAACGCCTCGACGCCGCACGCCGGTGAAGGCCGTGGCGAAGCGGGGCTTGCTGTAATATCCTGGCGTCGTCGCCCTTATCGGGCGGCCAATTCGGAGACGCTACGATGGTCCCTGCGATTCGCGTTCTCGCTTTCGTCCTGATGGGTGTTCTCGCCGGTTCCGCCGCGTGCGCGGAAACGGTGGCGGAGACGGCCGCCCGTTGGGGATTGATCGGCGTCTGGCGGCTGGATTGCAGCGTGCCGCTTAGCACCAGCGCGCCGCGGTTAATGTTCGTGGTGAAAAACGGGCAGCTTTTCCACGATCGGGATTTCGGCGACCGGCAGGATTCGAGCCAGGTCCAGTCGGCGACAATCAAGCCCGACGGATCGCTCGACCTCGTTGTCAGCTTCACGGCGCTGTCGCAGACCAGGCAATTCGCCTTCATCAAAGGCGGCCCCGACCGCAAGCGCGCCTGGTACAACCGCAACGTCGATACCGATGAATACACCGTCGTCGACGGCAAGTTTACCGCGAACGGCAATCCGACGCCCTGGCAGTTCCACTGCCGCTGACGCTATACTCGGCGCGGGGGCGTTGATGAAAACCCGGCGAAGCGGGGGTTGCTGTAAGGGGGCAGGGCGCAATTATCGGCGCTGCGCATCGCCCAATCATCATGGCCCGACTTGATCGGGCCATCCACGCCGGATCAGAGGGACAGTCGATCTGAATGAAGCGTGGATGGCCGGACCGCCGCCGCCGATCCCGATGCCGGGATGACGCCCGATGCGTGGTGGAAACACGCACGCATCGCGCTGCCGGCCTCGGCGGGCAAGGCAAGCGTCACCATCCGGCTCGACCGCGGCCTGCTGGACTGGTTCCGCAAGCAGGGCCGCGGCTACCAGACTAAGATCAACGCCGTGCTGCGCGCGTTCGTCGAGGCGCAGGGGCGGCGGAGTTAGCGAATTTCCCTCTCCCGGCGGGAGAGGGTTGAAGGAACTAGTCAGGCCATGAAGGATTCTTTTCCAGGCCGACGCAAACTATAGACGCGCTTCACCCTCCGCTGAATTTCAGCGGCTCGATGCACGACAAAAAAAGAATGCTCGCCGTTCTCTTTGGCTTAGGTCGGCGGGCTCTGGCTCGGGGGGACGAGGGAGCTGCCGTATGCGGACGGTCTAGAAGAGGGAGCTAACGGTACCCGGCATCGCCACCATAACGGCCAATGCCGCTACGCAGGCGGTGATCAGGGTATCCCCTAGCACCACGAGGAATTTCCCGATGGTCATCGATTTATCACTTTCCCCCGCAACCTCACGACCACGATGATCGTGACAGTTGACCGTTGCATTTTGGCACTAGTTTTGAGGAACGTAAAGGGATCAAGCGATAATTTTATTAGGGCTGGGTGGGCGTCTGTGGGCAGTCCTGTGGGTAACTGGGAAACCCAGGCAGAAGCCCGGAATTAACCACTAAGGCACGAAGACACCAAGGTCGAAGACATGCGCAGCCCGGGGCCGCGCGGGTGTTTCCTTGGTGCCTTGGTTTCTTGGTGGTAGGACTTTTTGGCAGGGCGATTCTAGTCCTCGGCCCTGCGTTTGCGCCATTTCATGGCCGCAACCACCACCTTCGACAGGAACCGCCTTGGCACCAGCCGCGCCGCCAGGGGGGCAAGCCTACTGCCCGCGCCCACCAGCACCAGCCGGCGGTGGCGGCGCAGGCCGCGCAACGCCTTGCGCGCCACCTTGTCGGGGCTGGTCGCGCCCTGGAACATCCAGGGCTTCATGCCCGAGCGCGCACCGAACTTGGTGGCGGTGAAGCCGGGACACAGCGCCACCACGTCGACCGGATGCCCGGCCACGTCGGCCCCCAGCGCCTCGGCGTAATGCAGGTTGAACGACTTGGTGGCGGCATAGGTGGCCAGCCGCGGCACGGGCAGGAAGGCCGAGATGCTGGACACCATGATGACGCCGGCGCGGCTGATGCCGCGCTCGGCGCGCGCGATCATGCCGGGCAACAGCGCGCGGGTCAGCACCACCGGCGTCACCACGTTGACCTCGACCATCGCGCGCTCGTCCTCCGGCGCGTTGCGATAGGCCGGCCCGAACGAGCCGAGGCCAGCGTTGTTGATCAGCAGGTCGATCTCGGCGCGCTCGGCCGCCTCGATCACCGCGCGCCGCCCCGCGTCGGTGGCGATGTCGGCCTGCACCGTCGTCACCTTGCGCTCGATGCGCGACAGCGACGCGGCCAGCTCTTGCAGCGCCTGGATGTCGCGGCCGGTCAGCACCAAGTCGGTTTCATTGGGCAGCGCGCGCGCGAAGGCCGCGCCGATGCCGCTGGACGCGCCGGTGATCAGCGCCGCGCGGAACGGCAGTCGCATCGCGCTACGCTTGGGCTCAGTTCTTGGGATCGCCCGAGGGCGACGTCAGCGGGCAGCCGCAGATCGGGCAGCGGTTGGCGGTCTTGAACTCCGCCGCTTGCGCTGATGTGATTTCCCCGCCCCTGAGCTTCGCGTCCACCTCGGCCAGCAATTGCTGATGCAGGCTGGGCGCCTCGCAGGCCGCGAGATACGTGCGCGCGGTGGCCGGAGTCATTTCCTGCAACGAGAACGCGCGCGCGCCGCTCGCCGCGGCGGCGATGCCCGCGCCGGCGCTGGCGGTGAAACACAGGAAGGCGCGGCGGCCGATAGGCTTGGAAAACATGGGGGAATCCTATGCCCGCCGGCCCTTTGCGTCAACGCGCCAGGAGTTAACGGCGCGGCGCGGCGTCAGCGCGCGATCTGGCCATGGGCGAAGCGGTGCACGCGGTCGCGCCCGATCAGGTGCACGGCGAAGTTGCTTCCCAGCAGCGCGCGGATCGCGGGGTCGAGTACGTCCAGCCCCCCGGCATAGGCGCCGAAGGCCGGCAGAATCAGGCGCCGCCCATCCTCGACGAAGCAGCGCCCGCCGACGCGCCGCCCGCGCGTCGCAACCCAGGCCTTGGGATGGAAATGGCCGGATACTTCGCCGTTGGTTCGCCCCGCGTGCGCCTCGTGCCGGAACAGCAGCGGGCCCAACGCAAGCTCGGCTTCCACGCGGCCGCCCAAGGCCAGCGGCGGCGCGGGATCGTGGTTGCCGGATATCCAGATCCACTCCACGCGCCTGGTCAGCGCGCGCACGGCTTTTGCGTCGGCGTCGCCCAGGCGACTGGGCGCGTCGCCGTCGTGGAATGAATCGCCCAGGCAGATCACGCGCTCGGGATCATGCGCGTCGATCGCCGCCGCAAGCCGCGCCAGCGTGGCGGCGCTGTCATAGGGCGGCAGCAGCGTGCCCTTGCTGGCGAAGCCCGAGCCTTTTTCCAGATGCAGATCGGCCACCACCACCGTGCGCCGCTCG
>JAHFPH010000135.1 GCA_023266845.1 Rhodospirillaceae bacterium | reverse complement strand
CGCGGTGCTTGGGCTGCTCGGCGACCGGAACACTCGCGACGAGCAGGTCCGGCTGTCCGAAGAGGCGATGCGGATGCTGGGAAAGGGCGGTCCGGCGCCTTCACTGCGCGCAGCCGACATTCTGCTCGACATCGCCGGCATTGCGCGCAAGAACGCGCGGACCTAGGCTCATGGACGGCAACAACGGCGACGCCATGCGGCTCAATCTCGGTTGCGGCTCCAACAAGCTCAAGGATTGGATCAACGTCGACAAGGAGCCGGCTTGCGCGCCCGACCAGGTGGTGGATCTGGAGGCGCTGCCCTGGCCTTGGGCCGCTGATTCGGTCGACGAGGTGCTGTTCAGGCATTCGCTGGAACATCTCGGCGCCAGCACCGAGCTTTATCTCGCTATTTTCAAGGAGCTGTACCGCGTGTGCCGCGACGGCGCGAAAGTGACCGTCATCGTGCCACACCCGCGACACAATCATTTTTTGGACGATCCAACCCATGTACGCCCGGTCACGCCCGGCGGGCTCGAAATGTTTTCCCAGGCCAAGAACCGGGAATGGAAAACCCTAGGCGCCGCCAACACGCCGCTGGGCACGTATCTGGGCATCGACTTCGACATCGGCAAGGTTTCGATGGCTCCAGATCCGTACTGGGGCCGCAAGCTGCAGCGCGGCGAGATCACCAAGGAGCAGTTGAACGAGGCGGCGCTGATGTACAACAACGTCGTCGGCGCGGTCACCGTCGTGATGCATGCCGTAAAACCGGCGGGCAAAGGCGCGAAGAACGCCGCGGCCAAGCCGGCTTGACATCGCCGTGTGCAGGCTTCCAACTCTCACCAATCGAGAACCGGGCTGCGAAGGGAGCGGGCTATGAACGATGTCGCCACCAAAACCAAAGCCGCCGGCGCGATCGATGCGTCGAAGTTCCGCATGCTGCACACGATGATCCGCGTGCGCGACCTGGACAAGTCGCTGGATTTCTACACGCGGCTGCTCGGCATGAAGCTGATCCGCAAAAAGGATTATCCGACCGGCGAGTTCACGCTGGCCTTCGTCGGCTATGGCGACGAAGACAACAGCACGGTGATCGAGCTGACCCACAACTGGCCGCAGAAGGAGCCGTACACGATCGGCTCCGGCTTCGGGCATTTGGCCATCGGCGTGCCCGACGTCTACGGCGTATGCGAGCGCCTCGCCAAGGAGGGCGTGAAAATCCCTCGCCCCGCGGGCCCGATGAAGCACGGCGGCAGCGTGATCGCCTTCGTCGAGGACCCCGACGGCTACAAGATCGAGTTGGTGGAGCGGAAATAGCCCGGCCGGCCGCGGCCAGCTTTCATGCGCGTGATTTCCGCCGCCGAGGCCGCCCTGTTCGTGCGGGACGGCGACACGGTGCTGGTCGGCGGCTCGGGCGGCGGCCATGCCGTGCCCGAGGCGTTGATGGCGGCCCTGGGCACGCGCTTCCGCGCGACCGGCCATCCGCGCGGCATCACCTCGCTGCATCCCGTGGGCCTGGGCGATCGCGCCACGCGCGGGGCGGGGCATTTCGCGCAAGAGGGGATGCTGAAGCGCGTGGTCTGCGGCACGTTCGTCGACTCGCCGCCGATTTCCGACATGGCGGTGGCCGACAAGATCGAGGCCTATACCTTGCCGCAAGGCGCGCTGTCGCAGTTGATGCGCGAGATGGCCGCCGGCCGGCCGGGCCTGTTCACCAAGACCGGCCTCAACACCCTGGTCGATCCGCGCCACGGCGGCGGGCGGCAGAGCAAGCGCGCGACCGAGGACCTGGTCGAGCGGGTGACGCTGAAAGGCGAGGAGTGGCTGTTCTTCAAGCCGATGCCGCCTGATGTGGCGTTCCTGCGCGGCACCACCGCCGATCGGGACGGCAACGTGACGATGGAGCAGGAGGCGGTCTTCGGCGAGATGCTGTCGATGGCCCAGGCCACGCGCCGCGCCGGCGGGGTGGTGATCGTGCAGGTGAAACGCCTTGCCGATCGCGGCACGCTGCCGGGCAAGCAGGTGAAGATTCCCGGCCTGTTCGTCGATTTCGTGGTGCTTGATCCGGCGCAACGCCAGACTTACGTCACCGAGTATTCGCCCGCTTATGCCGGCGAAACGCGCGAGCTTCTGGACGGCTTCGCGCCCCTGCCGCTCGATCCGCGCAAGGTGGTGGCGCGACGCGGGGCGATGGAACTATTCCCCGGAGCCGTGTGCAACCTGGGCTCGGGTATCTCGACGGGCATCGGCATCGTTGCCGCGGAAGAGCAGGTGCTGGACGCGATCGTCTTGACCAACGAGCAGGGCTTGATCGGCGGTGCGCCGGCGGCCGGCAACGAAGCCGGGGCGGGACGAAACTTCCAGGCCATGATCGACCAGCCCTACCAGTTCGATTTCTACGATGGCGGCGGGCTCGACCTCGCCTTCCTGTCCTTCGCCGAGGTCGATGAGCGCGGCAACGTCAATATCAGCCGCTTCGACGGCAAGATCGTGGGCATCGGCGGCTTCATCAACATCTCGCAGAACGCGCAGAAGGTGGTGTTCGGCGGCACGTTTACCGCCGGCGGATTGGAAATGTCGTGGCCCGGCGGACACGCGAAAATCGCGCGCGAGGGCAAGCACCGGAAATTCATCGCGGGTGTGGGGCAGCTTTCCTACAACGGCGACTATGGGTTCGAGCGCGGGCAGCAGGTTCTTTACGTCACCGAGCGTGCGGTGTTCCGTCGCGGCCGGGACGGGCTAGAACTGAACGAGATCGCGCCGGGCATAGACCTGGAACGCGACGTGCTGGCGCATATGTCGTTCCGTCCGAAGATAGCGCCCGACTGCCGCACCATGGATGCCCGCCTGTTCCTGCCCGAGACGATGGGCCTCAAGCGCGACCTTGCCGCCAAGCCGCGCCAATACCGCAGCGAGCGGGTGCGCGATTGGCATGCGCGCAAGCGAGAGACCAAAGCGGCGGAGTGACGACCAAGCGCGCTACCGCCTGACGATGAACTCGTCCACCGTGCGGCGATGCTCCCAGCCCTCGCGTTCGAGTTCGGGCACGGTTTCCTCGCTTTCGGGATAGCCGATGCAGAAATGACCGATGAAGCGCCAGTCCTGCGGCACGTCCAGGATTTCGCACATGCGCGCGGAATCGAGGATCGACACCCAGCCCATGCCGATGCCCTCGGCCCGCGCCGCCAGCCACATCGTGAACACCGCCATGACGGCCGAGTAGTCCGCGGTCTCGGGCATGGTGCGCCGACCGAGCCCATGCCCCATCGCGGTGGCGCGGTCGGCGAACACGGCGAGCTGGCAGGGCGCTTCCTCCAGCCCCGCGAGCTTGAGCCGCGCGTAAAGCGCGGCCTTGCCGTCCGCATAATCGCCCAGGGCATCGGCGTTGCAGTCGCGGAAATTCGCCAGCACCGCCTGGCGCCGCGCGGGCTCGTCGACGATCACGAAACGCCAGGGCTGGCTTAGGCCCACGCTGGGCGACAGGCACGCGGCCTCGATCAGCCGGTCCAAGACGCCGACGGGCAGGGGATCGCGGCGGAAGCGGCGCACATCGCGCCGCCAGCGGAACAGATCGTCGAGACGCGCGCGAAACGCTGCGTCGAACTCGGGCGCGGTCAGAATACCCAGCGCGCGATCGCGTAGATCAACGACACCGCCGCCGCGCCGCAAAACGCCGTCACGGCCAGCAGCAGCGCCAAGGGCATGCGGTTGTCGTTGGCCGGACGGCCGAACCGCACCCAGGAAATCGGCCCGAACTCCATCGCCAGCCGTGCGCGCGGACGATCCTCGCCCTTGGCTTTGGGGGTGCGGTCGATGCCGCTTCGCACCATGGCCCGGGCCCCGCCGCCGCTATTTGCGCTTGGTGACGGGCACGTAGGCGCGCTTGGTGGCGCCGTTGTAGAGCTGGCGCGGGCGGCCGATCTTTTGCTGCGGGTCCTCGATCATCTCGTTCCACTGCGCCACCCAGCCCACGGTGCGCGCCAGCGCGAACAGCACGGTGAACATGGAGGTCGGGAAGCCCATGGCCTGCAGGATGATGCCGGAATAGAAATCGACGTTCGGGAACAGCTTTTTCGAGACGAAATAGTCGTCCTCCAGCGCGATCCGCTCCAGTTCCATCGCCAACTCCAGCAGCGGCTCGTTCTTCACGCCCAGTTCGTCGAGCACCTCGTGGCAGGACTTGCGCATGACAGCCGCGCGCGGGTCGTAATTCTTGTACACGCGGTGGCCGAAGCCCATCAGGCGGAAGCTGTCGTCCTTGTTCTTGGCGCGCTTGATGTATTCGGGAATCTTGTCCTTGCTGCCGATGGTGCGCAGCATCTTGAGCACCGCCTCGTTCGCGCCGCCATGCGCCGGACCCCACAGGCTGGCGATGCCGGCGGCGATGCAGGCGAAGGGATTGGCGCCCGACGAGCCCGACAGGCGCACGGTCGAGGTCGAGGCGTTCTGCTCGTGGTCCGCGTGCAGGATGAAAATGCGGTCCATGGCCTTGGCCAGCACGGGGCTTACCTTGTATTCCTCGCACGGCACGGCGAAGCACATGCGCAGGAAATTGGCGGCGTAGTCCAAATCGTTGCGCGGATAGACGAAGGGCTGGCCCATCGAATACTTGAACGCCATCGCCGCGATGGTCGGCATTTTCGCGATCATGCGGTGCGAGGCGATCATGCGCTGATGCGGATCGTTGATGTCGGTCGAGTCGTGATAGAAGGCCGACAGCGCGCCGACCACCCCCACCATGATCGCCATGGGGTGCGCGTCGCGCCGGAAACCGCGATACAGGTATTGCAGCTGCTCGTGGACCATCGTGTGATAGGTGATGGCTTTCGTGAATTCGGCCTTTTGCGCCGGGTTCGGCAGCTCGCCGTGCAGCAACAGGTAGCAGACCTCCATGAAATCGCTGTTCTCGGCCAGATCCTCGATCGCGTAGCCGCGATGCAGCAGCACGCCTTCGTCGCCGTCGATATAGGTGATGGCCGACTGGCACGAGCCGGTCGAGGTGAAGCCGGGGTCGTAGGTGAAATAGCCGAGCTGCGCGTACAGCTTGCGGATGTCGATCACCTTCGGCCCGATCGTGCCGCCGATCACCGGCAGCTCGATCTTCTTGCCGGTCGAATTCTCGATCAGCGTGACGGTTTCCTGGTTGTGCCCGGGCTTGGCGGCCGCGGCTGGGGCGGCGGGCGCGGCGGCGGATTTGCTGGCGGCCATGGCTTGTTCCCTGCCTATCGCTGCATTGCAGCAAGTGTAGCCCGGCGGCCGTGGGATTGGCAATTCACCGGATGGTTACAAACAGCGGGAAGGCGGGGGAAGCTCAACCCGCTTGGTCCGCGATCCGTCCCAGCGTTTCCTCGCGGCCCAGCACGGCCATCACCTCGAACAGGCCGGGCGAGGCGGTGGAGCCGGTCAACGCGGCGCGCAAGGGCTGCGCCACCTTGCCCAAGCCGATCCCTTGCGCCTCGGCGAAGCTGCGCACCGCGGCTTCCAGATCCTGTTCGTCCCACGAGCGCAGCCCCGCCACGCGCGGAGCGAGGCCGGCGAGGATGGCTTTCGCCTCCGGGGTCAGCAGCTTTAAGGATTTCTCGTCGATTTTAAGCGGCCGCGGGGCGACATAGAACATCGCCGCGTCGGCCAGCTCGACCAGGTTTTTCGCGCGTTGCTTGAGGCCCGGCATGCCGCGCTGCACGCGGGCTAGCGCATGCGCGTCCAACGCAAGGCCGAGTTTCTTCTCCATGATCGGCCGGACCAGCGCCGCAAGCCGCGCTTCGGGCGTCTCGCGTAGATAATTGGCGTTGACGCTGTCCAACTTGGTGAAATCGAAGCGCGCGGGCGACTGACCGACGCCGTCCAGGTCGAACCATTGGATGGCTTGATCGGTGGAAATAATCTCGTCGTCGCCATGCGCCCAGCCCAGGCGCAGCAGGTAGTTGCGCATCGCCTCGGGCAGGTAGCCCATGTCCCGATAAGCCTCGACGCCCAAGGCGCCGTGCCGCTTGCTGAGCTTCGCGCCGTCGGGCCCGTGGATCAGCGGGATATGCGCGAACTCCGGCGCCGGCGCGCCGATGGCGTTGTAGAGCAGCAGCTGCCTGAACGTATTGGTCATGTGATCGCTGCCGCGGATCACATGGCTGATGCCCATGTCGATATCGTCGACCACGACCGAATGCATGTAGGTGGGCGTGCCATCGGCGCGCAGCAGCACCATGTCGTCGAGTTGCGCGTTGGCGACCTTGATCTCGCCCTGCACGCGGTCCTTCACCACCGTGTCGCCGGTCTGCGGCGCCTTGAGGCGAATCACCGGCTTGACGCCCGGCGGCGCCTCTTTCGGATCGCGATCGCGCCAGCGCCCGTCATAGCGCGTGGACAGGCCCTTGGCCTTCTGCTCGGCGCGCATCTGCTCGAGCTCCTGCGGGCTGGCATAGCAGTAATAGGCCTTGCCCTCGGCCAGCAGCTTCCGCGCCACCTCGGCGTGGCGCGTGGCGCGCGGGAACTGGAACACCACGTCGCCGTCCCATGTCAGCTCAAGCCATTTCAGCCCCTCGACGATCGCCGTGACCGCCGCCTCGGTCGAACGCTGGCGGTCGGTGTCCTCGATCCTGAGCTTGAACGTGCCGCCGTGGTGGCGCGCGAACAGCCAGTTGAACAACGCCGTGCGCGCCGCGCCGATATGCAGGTAACCCGTGGGCGAGGGGGCGAAGCGGACGACGGGCGGCATCTTCCTTGGGTCCCGAAATTGTGTCGGCGGCGCATTCTACTTGGCCCTCGCGGATACGCCAGCGCCGCGCTTTGACCGGACCGGGCGCTTCGGCGCAATCTGGGGCAGGGGTTTGAATGACCGCAGGCACGCTGGACCGGCGCGAGAGGGGGGCGATCTTCGCCGCCCTGCGCCTTATTCCCGCGCGTCTATCCGACGCCTTCCTCGCGGAGCGCGAGCAATGGGTGCTGTTCCTGCCGGTGATGGCGGGAGCGGGCATCGCCGTCTATTTCGCGCTGCCGGTCGAGCCGCCCTGGTATCTTGGCTGGGCCGTCGCCGGGCTGGGCGCGCTGATTGCCCTGTTGAGCGGCCCGGCGCGGCTGGCCGCGCATCTCCTGGGCTGGGCGGTCGCCGCCGCGGGCCTGGGTTTCGCCGCCGCTGAATTTCGTACGGCTCAGGCCGCGGCGCCGATGATCGCCGAGCGTCTTGGCCCGACCGAAATCACCGGCCGGATCATGGACCGCGAGACTCTGGCCGACGGGGCCGAGCGCGTGGTGCTGGGCGAGCTGGCGATCGCGGGCTTAAGCCCGGGCGCGACGCCGAACCAGGTGCGCGTGCGGTTGAACCGCCGCCATACCGGCGAAGCCGAGATCGGCCAGCGGCTTGCGGTGCGCGCGATGCTGCTACCGGCCTCGCCGCCGCTGGCCCCCGGCGCTTTCGACTTCCAGCGCAACGCCTTTTTCCAGGGCTATGGGGCGGTCGGGTTTTCCCTGGGGCCGGCGCGCGCGCTCGACGGCCCAACGCCGTGGTCCTTGAACCTGGCCCTGGAGCGGCTGCGCGAAAACGTGGGCGCGCGCATCCGCGCGGGCATCGGCGACGAAAAAGGCGGCGCGGCCGCGCCGCTCGCCGCCGCGCTGTTGATCGGCGACCGCGCGGGGATTCCGGCGCCGGTGATGGACGCGATGCGCGATTCGGGCCTGGCGCATCTGATCGCCATCTCAGGCCTCAACTTCGCGCTGGTCGCCGGCATGCTGTTCTTCGTCGTGCGCGGCCTCTTGTGCCTGATCGAGCCGCTGGCGCTCAATTACCCGATCAAGAAATGGGCCGCGGTCATGGCGTTCCTGGGCGCGGGATTCTATTTCCTGGTCGCCGGCCCGTCGCCGCCGACCGAACGTTCCTTCCTGATGATCGGCGTGGTGCTGCTGGGCGTGCTGGTGGACCGCGAGGCGATCTCGATGCGCCTGGTCGCCTGGGCGGCGCTGGCGATCCTGCTGGCGCTGCCCGACTCCCTGGCCGGCGCCAGTTTCCAGATGAGCTTCGCGGCGGTGGTGGCGCTGGTCGCGGCGTACGAGGCGCTGCGCGGACGTTTCTCTGACCTGCGCGCGGAGCTGGGGATCTGGGGCCGCGTCGGGCTTTACGTCGGCGCGGTGATTCTGACCACGGTGATCGGCAGCGCCGCGACCGGCATCTACGCGGCCTATCACTTCAACCGCTTTCCGCTCTACGGGCTTGCCGCCAACCTGATCGCCGTGCCGGTGACCGCGCATTGGATCATGCCCTGGGGCATGCTGGCTTTCGCGCTGATGCCGTTCGGCGTCGAGCACTGGGCGCTGGTGCCGATGGGCTGGGGCGCGCGCGTCGTCGTCTGGACGGCCGAGACGGTCGCGGCCTGGCCCGGCGCGGTGGCCGGATTGCCGGCGATGCCGATGTGGGGCCTGGTCGCGGCGACGCTCGGCGGCGTGTGGCTGTGCCTGTGGCGCGGCCGGTGGCGGCTGATCGGCGTAGCACCCCTAGCGCTCGGGCTTCTGAGCATGGCGCTTGTGCGCGGGCCGGACATTCTGGTGTCGGCCGACGCGCGCACGATGGCGGTGCGCGGCGGCGATGGGCAGTTGCGCCTATGGACGGCCGGTGGCCGCGACAAGTTGACCGAGGAAGTATGGCTGCGCCGCGCCGGGCAGCGCACGACCGAGCCCTGGCCCAAATCGGGCGAGCGGGTGGAGTGGGATGGCGGCAGCCTTTCTTGCGAGCGCCAAGTCTGCGTCTACCGGCTGAACGGCAAATCCGCCTCGCT
>JAHFPH010000015.1 GCA_023266845.1 Rhodospirillaceae bacterium | reverse complement strand
CGCCGCCGCGCCCGCTTTGAGGCACCGGTCGGCCAACGGAATATCGGCGGTAACGACAATGGCCCCGGGTCCGGCGCGCTCGGCGATCCAGTTATCGGCCGCGTCGAAGCCGCCGTCCACCGGCACCCGCTCGATCAGCTCTTCGCGCGGCACGTTCACCACGCCGTTGGCCACCACGTAGACTTTCAAGCCATAGCGCCGGGCGACGCGATAGATCTCTTCCTTTACCGGACAGGCATCGGCGTCGACATAGATCGCTAGGGCTGCTTCAGCCACGTCCGACGAACGGCATTTTGGTCGCCATCACCGTGACGAACAGCGCGTTGGCCTCGGCCGGCAGGCTAGCCATATAGACGATGGTCTTGGCGACGTTCTCGACATCCATCAGCGGCTCGACCGCCACCTGGCCGCTGGCCTGGGGCACGCCCTGGGCCATGCGCGCGGCAAGGTCGGTCAGCGCGTTGCCGATATCGATCTGCCCGCACGAGATATCGTTCTTGCGCCCATCCAGCGCGATGCACTTGGTCAGGCCCGTGATCGCGTGCTTGGTGGAGGTATAGGGCACCGAATTGGGGCGCGGGGCGTGCGCCGAGATCGAGCCGTTGTTGATGATGCGCCCGCCCTTGGGCATCTGGCTTTTCATCATCTTGATCGCTTCCTGCGCGCACAGGAACGGGCCGGTCAGGTTGGTGTCGACCACCGCCTTCCACTGCTCGAACTTCAAATCCTCCATCGGGATGGCCGGCGCGCCGATGCCCGCGTTGTTGAACAGCAGGTCCAGCCGCCCGAATGCCTCCTTGGTCTTGGCGAACAGCGCGCGCACCGAATCGGCGTCGCCCACGTCGGTTGGCACCGCCAGCCCCTTGCCGTTGGTCTTCTGCGCTTCCTTGGCGACCGCCTCGAGCGCGTCCTTGCGGCGCCCAGCCAGCACCACGGCATAGCCTTCGCGCATCAGCGCCAGCGCCGCGGCCTTGCCGATTCCGCTTCCCGCGCCGGTGACGACGGCGACTTTTCCGTTTGCAGCCATGCTTGCGATCTCCCTTGGATGTGCTGTCCCTTGGCGGAGAATCTCGTTCGGTGCGGTACTTTGTACCGGCGCGGTCGATGCGGCAACCCTGTCTAGCGCGCGGCGCTCATGCGGTTCACGCCATACGGCGGTACCAGCCGGTCGATAAAAACCGCCCCGTCCAGCGCCGCTTCGCCGACCCCCAGAAAATCGAGGGTGTGGAATGCGTTGGGGCCGAGCTGGATGCCCGCGCCGATCTCGCCCAATTGCTGGGCCTGCTCCGGCACCGTGACGCCGAAGCCGGCCTGCGCCAACCCCACGGCCGTGGCCAGCCCGCCGATCCCGTCGCCGGCGATCAGAACGGTTTGCTTTCTTTCGGCTGCCTGCGTGGACGACCCGCCCCGGACGGATGACGCAGTGGACAACCTGAATGGCGCAGCGCGGGCGATTTGACAAGTCCGTACTGGAAAATCGGCCGGATGCCGCCCGTACAAGCGATCTAAACCGGATCAACCAATCGGCAAGAACGGGGCTTCATCCGGCACAAGCGGGACCGGCGACATACGCGGCACAGGCCCCATGGAAACCTATCTGCTGAAGCGCAGGGGCGCGATCACCACAGAACCGCGCTGGGCGCTATCGGCCTGCCCCGGGCGCGCAACTCGTCCGGCGGCAGCACGTCGCAACTCGGCCACAGGCCGGTTTCCAGCGCGGCAGCGTATCCGCCCGCCAGATTGATGCCGCGCATGATGCCGGCGGCACCGCGGTATCGGTAGTCGAGGGCGCAATGCTCGATGCGCAATCCAGCACCCTCCGGCGTCAGCACGCTGTACCAGACGCGCGGCGTGCCGTCGTTTGCCGGCAGGCCGATCGCGCCGGGATTGTGCCACAGCTTTCCGTCGAGAATTTGCGTGAACGGCAGGCCGCAATGCCCGCCGATCACACCATCGGTTCCGGCCAGCGCGATTTCGCGCAGCTTTTCATCCCGCGACGTCGAGGCGAAGATGAAGCGGTTGATCTTGCTGACCGCGCCATGGATCGCCGCCAATCGACGCCCGCCGATCAGAATGTCGATGCGCCGGGGCAGGCCGCGCATCCAGGCGCGATGCTCCGCGTCCAGCCCGTCGACGGCGTGGGCGTACCATTCCACCGCCAAGGCGGCGCAGGCGGTTCCTTCCTCGAATCCGCAGCCGCAATCCGCCGCCTCGTTGCCCAGCGACTCCTCGCAATTGCCCATCACGACATGGCCGCCGAAGCGCCGCACCACATCGGCCGTCGCCAGGGGTTCGGCGCAATAAGCCACGACGTCGCCGGTGCAGATCATGCGCTCGCGCGGAATGCCCAGGCGCTCGGCCTGCTCCAGCAGCGCCAGGGTCGCGAACAAATTGCTGTAGGTTCCGCCATAGACCAGAACCGGGCCGTCCATCGCGATCGCGGGAATTGCCATGGCCCGCATCATGCAATGCTGCGCGCCGGCGGCGCCATCGCCGTCAGCTCTTGACGGCGCCCGCGGTCAGGTCGGCGGTCATATAGCGCCGGAACGCGTAATAGATCGCGGCCGGCGGCAAGGCATAGATCAGTCCCGTGGTCATCAGCAGCTCCCAGGGCGAATCGTCGGCGGCAAGGAAATTGCCGAGCGCTACGGCCAGCGTAATGTCCTTGTCGTTGGACAGCAGCAGGAAGGCGTAGAGATATTCGTTCCACGCCAGGATCAGCGCATAGATGCCGATGGCCACCATCGACGGCGCCACCAGCGGCAGGTAAACCAAGCGGAACAGCTGCAAGGGCGTGGCGCCGTCGACCTTCGCCGCCTCGTCCAATTCGTAGGGCAGCTTGTCGGAGGCCTGCTTCAGCACCCAGATGGAATAGGGCGAGGCGATCGTCACCATCGCCAAGATCAGCGCCCACTGATTGTTCAGCAATCCGTACACGCCCATCGCCTTGTACATCGGCACCGCCAGGAACGCCGCGGGGATGAAATAGGTGAACAGCGACAGGTTCATGATCCACCGCCCACCCGGCACCTTAAGGCGGCTGATGGCGAAGGCCGTGCAGGTAGCTATCAGCAGCGTCAGCACGCCCACCGCCACCGCGATCAGCAGCGAATTGCCGAGCTGCAGCCAGAAATGCACCAGGAAGTGATGCTTCTGGCCGAACACCGTGCCGAAATTGCGCAAAGTGGGCTCGGCCGGCCACAACCGGCCGGAAAAAGCGGAGTCCTTTGCCGAGAACGCGAACAGGCAGAGATGGTAGATCGGCAACGCCGTCCACAGAAACACGGGGATGCCGACCAACATCAGCTTGCCTTCGTCCACAACCGCGCGCATGCCCGGGAGCTTCATTTCGACAGCCGCTTCATCATGAAATAGATCAGCGGCAGCACCAGCGGCAACGCGCAGACGATCGAGGCGACCGACATATCGACCTCGTCGAGCCTGAGATACCTGATGCCGAGCGTCGCCAGCACATGCGTGAGGTCCGCCGGCCCGCCGCCGGTCAACAGGTACACGCTGTTGAAGTCGCCCAGAGTCCAGATCATCGACAACACGGTGCAGGTCAGATACAGCGTCTGCATCGACGGCCAGGTGATGTGGCGGAATTTCTGCCATTTACTGGCGCCGTCGACCGACGCGGCCTCGTACATTTCACTTGGAATCGCCAAACGCCCGGCGATCAGGATCAGCGTCCAGAATGGCAGCGACTTCCAGATATGCACCAGTATGGCCAGCGCCAGCGCCAGCGTCGGATCGTTCAACCAATTCGGGCCGTCGTCGGTCGTGAGCTGGAAGATGAGCTGGTTGATGACGCCCCATTCCGGGTTCAGCATGAAGCGGAACGACAGGATGGTCGGAATCGACGGCAGCGCCCAGGGCAGGATGAACAGCACCGACAAGATCTTGATCCACCAGCGCGGCGTGACGAAAAAGCCGCTGAGCAGCAGTGCCACGAGCATCTTCAGGTTGATGCCGATCACCAGGAACGCGATGGTGTTGATCAGCGAGCGGAAGAAGATCGGGTCGTCGAACAGCTTCACATAGGTGGCGGGCGCGCGCGCCAGCCAGAACCCGTATCCGACCGGGAACAGCACGAAAATCAGGAACACCAGCACATAGGGCACGCACAGGATCAGGCCCCAGACCTGCCAGGGCGAAAACCGCTCGCTCGCCGCGCTGGGCGCGGGCGCGGCGGCGGAATCCGAAAGCGTCAGCGACGACATGATGGGGGATTATATCGCTGCCGGCCCGGCGCGTCCCCTGGCGGAACGGCCGGGCCGGCTTTAAGCGATGCGTCTCAGCCGGCGACCGCCTTGATGCGGGCGATCATCTCGTCGACCGCCTTGTCGACCGGCACCTTTTCGCTGACCACGCGGTTCACCGCCTTGGCCCACACGTTCTCGTTGTTGAGAACGGTGAACTTATAGTTCTTGGTGAACTCGAACGACACCGTGCCGGCCATGAATTGGTTGTAGACGGCCAGACGATGCTTGTCCTGCTTCCAGAACGGGCGCGCCTGCCCGGCCTTGGTGACCGGAAACCAGCGGCCGAGCGAGCCTTCGACATAGGGCGTCAGGTTCTCTTCCTGCAGCATGAAGGCGATGAATTCCTTGCCCCGCGCCTTGCTCTTGGCCTCGGTGAACATCACGCCCACCTTCACCGCCGCGCGATAGACCATCGGCTTGCCGTCCGGCTTGTTGGGGAAGCCGGCGGTGGCGATGTTCTGCTCGTAGTTCTTCTTGGCCGTGTCGCGCTCGGTCTGCGGCAGCGTGGCGTTGTTCATGTCGTCCAGCCACTTGGCCGCGATCGAGATGGTCGCGTTATGCGTCATAAGCGTCGTGCGGTTGTGGAAGGCGACGTTGTTGTCGGGGTCCTTCCAGCTGGTCGAGGACGGCGGCGTGCAGCCCTTGGTATAGGGCTCGGTGTAGTCCTTCACCGTGTTGATCAGCCCCTGGCGCACTTTCGGGTCGTCCACCAGCAGCTTGCCGTTGTCGTCCACCAGCTTCACGTTGTGCGCGTCCATGAAGGTCAGGAACGAGTAGAACGAGTCGCTGGAATCCACGCCCATCGGATGGCCGATGCCGAAGATGCGCTGGCCGGTCTTTTTGCGCGACTCGGTTTGCGCCTTGCCGCACCAGAACGCCCAATAGCCCTTCCAGTCCTTCGGGATGTCGGTTTCCTTGATCCCCGCGTCCTTCAGCATGTCGATCCAGTACTGGATGTGCATCGTCTGCTGCTTCAACGGGAAGGCGTAGTAGGCGCGCTTCTTGGCCTTGTCGTTGTAGAGGAACGCGGTTTCCGCCGTGTTCGGGGCGAAGCCGGCCTTCAGCGGGTTGATGACATCCGACAGATCCTCCAGCCGCCCGTCGAACGCCCATTTGCTGGCGACCTGGAAGTCGTACACGTCGCCATAGGCGACGTCGGGCACGGTGCCCGCGTCCAGGGCGGCCACGCTCTTCGGCACCATGTCCTGCGGCGCGTAGAGCGACAAGTCCACCTTGACGCCGGTCTTGGCCTCGAACTTCTTAACCGCCTCGAACAGCGCGTCGTCCTCGGACTTGTAGAAGCCCTTCTGCCACCACACCACCAGCTTTTCCTGCGCCGCCGCGGGGGCGGCGAAGCCCAGCGCCGTGACGGCGGCAAACGCGGCCGCGACGCCCAGAAGCAGAGTCTTGCGGAATGTCATGGATCTTGTTCCTCCCCTTTTGTCAGACTATTTGAGTGACGCAAGATTAACACAAAACCCGTGCCGACCGACAAGTAGTAACCGGCTGGTTACCCGGCCGCGCGCGGTTGCTATGGCCGATATTTGGGCATATCCAACCGGACGGAAATCGGAGCGAAGGGGGAGCCGGACATGGCGGCGGCGCGATGGAAACGGCGGCCCGAGGGGTCGAACTGGGGCGATTTCGGCCCGGACGACCAGAACGGGCGCTTGAATCTTCTGACCCCCGAGAAAGTGAAACAGGGCATCGCCGAGGCGCGCGAGGGGTTGACGTTTTGCCTGAGCCTGCCGCTGGACTATCCCGGCGGCAACGCGCTGAACCCCAGCCGCCATCCGCCGGTGCTGCGCCCGACTTTGCGCAACGACCGCCCGTTGTTCAATTACCGCCGCGGCCAGGACGACCAGGTCAGCACCGACATCGTCAACGACGATGCGGCGATCCTGCACCTGCAATACTCCACGCAATGGGACAGCCTGTGCCATATCGGCCAGGAATTCGACGCCGACGGCGACGGCAAGGCCGAGCCGGTGTTCTACAACGGCTTCAAGTCCGGCGAACATGTCGTCGGTCCCAGCGACCCGAAACGGGCCGGCGCGATCGGCATGGTCGAAGCGGCGTCCAGCTCCGAGGCCAAGGCCCTGGGCATCGAGCGCATGGCCGAGCGCTGCGTGCAGGGACGCGGCGTGATGATCGACCTGCACGCGCATCTGGGCGACGCGCGCACGCTGGTGGGTTACGACGCGTTGATGCGCGTGATCGACGCCGACAAGGTGACAGTCGAGAAAGGCGACATGGTGTGCCTGCACACGGGCCTCGCCCAGATGATCCTGGGCATGGACAAGCGACCCGACGGCAAAAAGCTGCATTCCTCCTGCGCCGTGCTCGACGGCCGCGATGCGCGCCTGCTGCAATGGATCAGCGATTGCGGACTGAGCGTGCTGATCGCCGACAATTACGCGGTCGAGGCCATCCCCGCCCGCCCTCATGCGGGCTGCTGCGCCGGATTGCCGCTGCACGAGCATTGCCTGTTCAAGCTGGGCATCCATCTGGGCGAGCTTTGGCACCTGACGCCGCTGGCCGGGTGGCTGCGCGCGCATAGGCGCTATCGCTTCCTGCTCACCGCACCGCCCTTGCGCCTGCCCGGCGCCGTGGGCTCGCCCGCCACGCCCGTGGCGACAGTATGACGGAGACCGGTCGATGAAGAACGCGGACGAAAAGATGACCCGGGTGCTGCCCGGTGGCGCGCAGGGCGGCAACATTGCCGCGGCCGAATACGAGACGCTGCACGAAATCGTGAGGAAAGCGCGCCGCAATCTGGACCAGAACAATTGGGACTACATCGTCGGCGGCACCGAAACCGAAACGACGCTCAGGCGCAACCGCCTGGCGCTCGACTCGATCGCGTTCCGGCCGCGCGTGCTGCGCGATGTGAGCAACGTCGACGCTTCGACCGCGGCGTTCGGCCGCAAGCTGCGCCTGCCGGTCCTGATGGCGCCGATCGGAAATCTGGAATGCTTCCATCCCGGAGCGGCCGCCTCGGTCGCGCGCGCCGCCGGTGGGTTCGGCGCGGCGCATATGTTGAGCTCGGTCTGCCAGCCGGGCCTGGAGGGCGTGGCCGACGCCGCGCCCGGCGCGTTGCGCATCTTCCAGCTCTACGTGCGCGGCGACGACGCGTTCGTGGACGATTGCGTGACGCGCGCCATCGCGCGGGGCTATGCCGCGTTCTGCCTGACGGTCGACACGGCGCTCTATAGCCGGCGCGAACGCGACATCGCCAAGCGCCACATGACCGCGGGGCGCCGCCGGGTCGAGGGGCGCGAATACCTGGCGGCGCTGAACTGGCGCACCGTCAAGCGCATCAAGGACAGGTTCAAGATTCCGCTGATTCTGAAGGGCATCGCCACGGCCGAGGACGCGCGCATCGCGGTCGAGCACGGCGTGGAATGGATCTACGTGTCGAATCACGGCGGACGGCAACTCGATCACGGCCGCGGCGCGATGGAGATGCTGCCGGAAATCCGCGACGCCGTCGCCGGCCGCGCCAGGCTGATGGTCGACGGCGCGATCAACCGCGGCAGCGACGTGGTGAAGGCGATCGCCGCCGGCGCAGACCTGGCGGGCATGGGGCGCATGCAGTGCTTCGGCCTGGCCGCCGCAGGCGAGGCTGGCGTGGTGCGCATGCTGGAAATCCTGGAGGACGAGGTGAAGCGGTGCCTGGGTCTGCTGGGGGTAACCGGGCTCGCGCAACTGGACGGCAGCTACCTGCATCCCGCCCAGCCCGCCAATCCGCCGCACGTCCTCAGCGCCTTTCCGTTGCTGAAGATTGAGGATTATCGGTACTGAACGCGGTTTGCGTTGCGCTGCAGCGATTATTACAAGGCCGATTCCCGGGCTAAGTAACCAGTTGGTTATTTTTCCAGTTGCGCCGTCCGAAATTGCGGCGCGATAATTGGTCAAACAAATACACGCCATAAGAATTCAGGGGAGAACGCACATGCCGAGGCAGATTTTCCGCCGTTCGATTCTGAAGTCCGGCGCGGCGATTGCTGCCGGGCACCAAAGATGAGGAGATGGACGAAATGGACCCCGACGATTTCGGCGCGGCGGTCGATCTGCCGCTCGGGCCTCGCCATCCGAAATACCGCGGCTGGTTTTAGCGCAGGGCGCGGCGCTGTATTGGGGAATTACGATCAAAGGCGGATGGGTTCCGGGGTGGCGCTCAGCCAGCCGACTTGACGATCGACTTGATGCGGCCGCGCGAGCGGCCGGAAAGCTCGGCGATCTTGCGGTCCTGCGCCTCCAGGATCGCCTTGATCGTATCGTCCTTGTCGAAGTAGCCGATCTCGGCGCTCGGCACCTTGCGGTTCGAGGTGCGCGTGCCGTCTTCGTACAGCACGTCGAACAACAGGAACCCGCTGTCGCCGGTTTTCGTCTTCTTGCCGACCATTCCGGTCTCCTTGATCGGTGAATCTCGGCCATCCTGCGCAGAGACGCGAAGCGGCCCGGTGGACGATCGCTTCGTGGCCTGCCACCCGAAGCCGAAGGCTTAAGGGTGGCGGACGGAGTGGGATTCGAACCCACGTTACGGTTTCCCGTAAACACGCTTTCCAAGCGTGCGCCTTCAACCGCTCGGCCACCCGTCCGATGCCGCCAATTCAGTCGCGGAACGGGCGGGACACTAGCCGAGGGAGCCCCATTCCGGCAATGGCGCGAAGCGCCGATTTTGCTACACTCCAAGCCGGAATTGCGGGCCGCCGGTGCTAAGGCCGGCTTCCGACGGGGGAACGGGGCCGATGCGCGCCATTGCGCGTTTTCTTGGATGGATATTACTGCTGCTGGCGCTCGTGGTCCTGGCAATGGACATGTCCGCCTCGATGCACCAGGGCGGGGCGCGATTCGCCGCGACCGGCGAGCTGTGGGCGGCGATCCATCGCGACAGCCTGCTGTTGGCCGAGCCGGCGATCGACCGTCATGTCTGGCCGGGGCTGTGGCAGGCCGTGATCGTGCCGGTGCTGCTGTTGCCGGCGGCGGCGGTGCTCGGCGTGCCGGCGATTCTATTGCTGCTGCTGGGCCGGCAGCCGCGGCGGCGCGGCGGATTCGGCCGCTAGTTCGCAGCCGGCGGCAACCGTTCCGCTGTTTCGCTATTCGTCGTTCATCTTGAGGGCGGCGATGAAGGCGGATTGCGGAATGTCCACCTTGCCGTATTGGCGCATGCGCTTTTTGCCTTCCTTCTGCTTTTCCAGCAGTTTTTTCTTGCGCGTAATGTCGCCGCCGTAGCATTTCGCCGTCACGTCCTTGCGCAGCGCGCTGACCGTCTCGCGCGCGATCACGCGTCCGCCGATCGCCGCCTGGATTGCGATCTTGAACATCTGGCGCGGGATCAGGTCCTTCAACCGCTCGCACAGAGCGCGCCCGCGCGTTTCGGCGGAGGCGCGGTGCACGATCATCGATAGCGCGTCGACCGGATCGCCGTTCACCAGGATCGAGAGCTTCACCAGCTCGCCCTGGCGATAGCCCTCGACGTTGTAATCGAAGCTGGCGTAACCGCGGCTGATCGATTTCAGCCGGTCGTAGAAATCGAACACCACCTCGTTCAACGGCAGTTTGTAGATCACCATCGCGCGGCTGCCGGCATAGGTCAGCTCCACCTGCTCGCCGCGGCGGTCCTCGCACAGCTTCAGGATCGCGCCCAGGTATTCGTCCGGCACGAAGATCGTGCCCTTGATCCACGGCTCTTCCATGTGGTCGATACGCACCGGATCGGGCATGTCGGCGGGGTTGTGCAGCTCCTTCATCGTGCCGTCGATCAAATGGATGCGATAGATCACCGACGGCGCGGTGGTGATGAGATCCAGGTCGAACTCGCGCTCCAGCCGCTCCTGGATGATCTCGAGATGCAGCAGACCCAAAAACCCGCAGCGGAAGCCGAAGCCGAGGGCGGCCGAGGTCTCGGGCTCGAACTGGAAGCTGGCGTCGTTGAGGCGCAGCTTGGCCAGGCTCTCGCGCAGGTTTTCGTACTGCGCCGTGTCGGTCGGAAACAGGCCGCAGAATACCACCGGCACCGAGGGCTTGAAGCCGGGCAGCGGCTTGTCGGCTGGCTTGCGGTCGTCGGTGATCGTGTCGCCGACCTTGCAATCCGCCACGCTTTTGATGCCGGCGGTGATGTAGCCGACCTCGCCCGGCACAAGCTCGTCGCATTGCTGGCGCTTGGGCGTGAAAAACCCGACGCGCTCGATATTGTGCGATGCGCCGGTGGCCATCAGGCGGATCTTGATGCCGGGCTTCAAGACGCCGTCTTTCACCCGCACCAGCGCGACCACGCCCAGATACGAATCGTACCAGCTGTCGATCAACAGCGCCTTGAGCGGCGCGGCCGCGTCGCCCGTGGGCGCGGGCAGGCGCGTCACCAGGGCTTCCAGCACGTCGTCGATCCCCTGCCCGGTCTTGGCCGAGATCGGCACGGCGTGCGAGGCGTCCAGCCCGATCACGTCCTCGATCTGCTGGCGCACCTTCTCCGGATCGGCCGCCGGCAGGTCGATCTTGTTCAGCACCGGCACGATTTCATGGTTGTTGTCGATCGCCTGGTACACATTCGCCAGGGTCTGCGCCTCGACGCCTTGGGTGGCGTCCACCACCAGCAGCGAGCCTTCGCAGGCCGCGAGCGACCGGCTGACCTCGTAGGCGAAGTCCACGTGGCCGGGTGTGTCCATCAGGTTCAGCTCATAGGTCTCGCCGTTTTTGGCCTTATAGGTCAGCCGCACCGTCTGGGCTTTGATGGTGATGCCGCGCTCGCGCTCGATATCCATCGAGTCGAGCACCTGCGCGCGCATTTCGCGCGCTTCCAGCCCGCCGCAACGCTCGATCAGCCGGTCGGCCAGGGTGGATTTCCCATGGTCAATGTGGGCGATGATCGCGAAATTGCGGATATGCTTGAGGTCGGTCATGCCTGCCCTAGCCGCGCAACGTGCCGCCGGTGGCTTTCGCCACCTGGGCCACGATCTTCTGCGACACGGCCTCGATCTCGGCGTCGCTCATCGTCGCCTCGACCGGCTGTAGGGTCACGGCGATGGCGATCGATTTCTTGCCCTGGGGCAGCGCGCCGCCGGAGAAGCGGTCGAACACGCTTACGTCGGCGATCAGAACCTTGTCGGCGCCGCGCGCCGCGCGCGCCAGTTGCTCGGCCGGCACCGCCTCGTCCACCACGAAGGCGAAGTCGCGCACCACGGGCTGGAACGGCGACGCCTTGAGCAAAGGCCGCGCCCTGCCCGCCTTGCTCTTGGGCAGCGGTACGGCGCTGAGATTGATCTCGCAGCCCACGGCCGGCCCTTCCACGTCCAGGCGCTTCAGCACGCGCGGATGGATTTCGCCGAAGTTCGCCAGCACCGTGGGGCCCAGGCGCAGCACCCCGCCGCGGCCCGGGTGGTACCAGACGGGCGGCTTGGCATCGACCTGCAGGTTCGCCAGCGGCACGCCGCAGGCCGAAAGCACCGCCAGCGCGTCGGCCTTGGCGTCGAACGCGTCGACGGCTCGGGGCTTGGCGTCCCAGTGGCGCGGCGCGTTGTTGCCGCGGCGGATCGCCGTGGCGTGCAGCGACTGGCCCTCGGGCGCGTCGCTGGCGTAAACCGGCCCGACCTCGAACAGCGCGAGATCGGGAAAACCGCGATCGGCGTTGCGCTGCGCGGCGGCCAGCAGATTGGGCAGGATCGACGGGCGCATCTGGTCGAGCTCGGCCGAGATCGGATTGGCCAGCGCCAGCGCCGCCTGCCCGCCGCCGAACAGCGTGGACTGCGCCTTGCCCATGAACGACCAGGTGACGGCTTCCATGACGCCGCGCGAGGCCAGCGCGCGCTTGACGATGCCGGCGCGGCGTTGCGCGGGGGTCAGCGCGGGCTCGGGCGTCACCGCCGGGGCGGGCATCGACACGGCGGGAATATTGTCGAAGCCGTGGACGCGGACCACTTCTTCCACCAGATCGGGCTCGCTTTCGATATCGCCGCGCCAGGACGGCGGCTGGACGTCGAATCCGTCGCCCGCATGCGTGACCGTGAAGCCCAGCGATTTCAGGATCGATTCAGCCTGGGGCGCGGGCACGTCCACTCCACCCAATCCCGCGATGCGCGACTGGCGCAGATGGATGGTGCGGCGCCATTCCGGCGCCTTGCCGGCGACGACAACCTCACCGGGTTCGCCGCCGCACAGCTCCAGGATCAGGCGCGTCGCCAGCTCCATGCCGGGGGCGGTGAATTCGGGGTCGAGGCCGCGCTCGAAGCGCTGGCGCGCGTCGCTGTCGATGGCGAGCTTGCGCCCCGTTGCGGCCGTGCGCTTGGGATCGAACAACGCCGCCTCGATGAACACGTTCCGCGTCGCCTCGGTGCAGCCCGATCCCTCGCCGCCGACGATGCCGCCCAGGCCCAGCACGCGCTCGTGGTCGCAGATCGCGGTCATGCCGTCGGTGAGCTCGTAGGTCTTGTCGTTGAGCGCCGCGAGCGCTTCGCCCGGCTTGGCGAAGCGCACGCGAACGCCGCCCCTGACCTTGTCGGCGTCGAACACGTGCAAGGGCCGGTCGCTGCCGATGGTCACGTAATTGGTGATGTCGACCAGCGCGGAAATGGGGCGCAAGCCCACCGCTTCCAGCTTGCGCTTGAGCCAGGCGGGGCTGGGGCCGTTCTTCACGCCCCGGATATAGCGCCCGATGAACAGCGGGCAGGCGTTCGCGTGCTCCGGCGGCAGGGCGAAATCGACGCCGAGCGGGCTTTTGAACTTGCCGGGGATCTTTTCTGTCTTCTGCGCGATCACCTTGCCCAGGCCCGCGGCGGCCAGGTCGCGCGCGATCCCGTGGACGCCCAGGCAATCCGCGCGGTTGGGCGTCAGCTTGATCTCGAACAGCGGATCGTCGAGCTGCGCGTAGCTTGCGTATGATGCGCCTACCGGCGCGTCCGGCGGCAGGTCGATGATGCCCTCGTGCTCGTCGCTCAATCCCAGCTCGCGCTCCGACAGCAGCATGCCGTTCGAATCGACGCCGCGGATCGTGCCCTTTTTCAAATCGAACTTGGTGCCGGGAATGTAGGAACCGGCCGGCGCGAACACGCCCTTCATGCCGGTGCGCGCGTTGGGTGCGCCGCAAACCACCTGCAACGGAGCAGCCGCGCCGAAATCCACCATGCACACGCGCAACCGGTCGGCATTGGGGTGCGGCTTGGCCTCGACCACGCGCGCCACCACGAACGGCTTCAAGGCCTGGGCGCGATCCGTCAGCGCCTCTACTTCTAGGCCCAGCATGGTCAGCGTGCGCGCGATCTCGGCAGCGCCGGCTTGCGTATCGAGATGCTCTTTCAGCCAGGAAAGCGTGAACTTCATGACGGCGACAGCCCGCGCACGAGGCTCGGCGCTTCCAGCGGCAGGAAGCCGTAATGCCTGAGCCAGCGCAGATCGGCCTCGTAGAAGGTGCGCAAATCGGGGATGCCGTATTTCAGCATCGCCACGCGCTCGATCCCCATGCCGAAGGCGAAGCCCTGGTATTCGGCCGGATCGAGATTGCAATGGCGCAGCACCTTGGGATGCACCATGCCGCAGCCCAGAATCTCGAGCCAATCGTCGCCCGCGCCGATCTTGAGTTCCCCGCCCTTGCGCGAGCAGCCGATATCCATTTCCGCTCCCGGCTCGACGAACGGAAAGAAGCTGGGGCGGAAGCGCACCGGCACGTCGGGCAGCTCGAAATAGGCGCGGCAGAAATCGGCTAGGCACCCCTTCAGGTGGCCCATATGCGTGGTCTTGTCGATCACCAGCCCCTCGACCTGATGGAACATGGGCGTGTGCGTCATGTCGTGATCGCTGCGATAGGTGCGGCCCGGCACGATGATGCGGATCGGCGGCTTCTGGCTCAGCATGGTGCGGATCTGCACCGGCGAGGTGTGGGTGCGCAGCACCAGGCGCGAGCCGTCCTGGCGCTCGGGCAGATAGAACGTGTCCATCATCTGCCGCGCCGGATGCTCGGGCGGGATGTTGAGAGCCGTGAAGTTGTAAAAATCGTCCTCGATGTCCGGGCCTTCGGCGACCTTGAAACCCATCGCGCCGAAGATCGCCACGACCTCGTCGATGGTCTGCGAGATGGGGTGCAGCCTGCCCTCGGGCTCCGGGCGCGCCGGCAGGGTCACATCCAGGCGCTCGGCGGCGAGCTTCTGGTCCAGCGCCGCGTCGCCCAGGTCCGCCTTGCGCGCCTCGATCGCCGCCGCGACTTCGTCTTTAAGGGCATTGAACGCCGCGCCCAGCGCCTTGCGCTCCTCGGCTGGGGCAGACCCCAGCGTCTTCATCAGCCCGCTGACCTCGCCCTTCTTGCCCAGGGCCTCGACGCGCAAATTCTCCAGCGCCGCCAGATCGCCGGCCGCCCGGACCGCGCCGAGCCATTTGCTTTTCAAGGTTTCAACGTCGTTCATCGAAAACAGGTCCGTCCAAAAACGAAAAGGGGCCGAAAGCGATTTCCGGCCCCGTCCCCTTCGCGCGGTTGCGCCGGATTCAGTCCAGCGCCAACCGGCCCATGCGCCGATGCGCGGGCGGTGCCGTTATGCAGGCGGTAAATCGGCCGGGAACGAAGACGAATACGCTGAGGCGCATGGCGAAACCGGTCCCTAAAGCGATCGGGCGCGGGGACTATAAGGTCCGCGCCCGATGCCGGTCAATGCGATAAGCCCCTGGAATCGGGCCGTTTCAGGCCGCTTGCAGGGCAGATTTGGCCTTTTCCACCAGCGCCTTGAACGAATCGGGCTCGCGCGCCGCCAAATCCGACAGCACCTTGCGGTCGATCTCGATGCCCGCCTTCTTGATGCCGTTCATCAGCCGCGAATAGGTCAGGCCGTGCTCGCGGGCGCCGGCGTTGATGCGCTGGATCCACAGGCCGCGAAAATCGCGCTTCTTGTTGCGCCGGTCGCGATAGGCGTAGCGCAGCGCCTTTTCGACCTTTTCCAGCGCGACGCGATAGGCCTTGCTGGACCGGCCGCGATAGCCTTTCGCGAGGTCCAAAACCTTCTTGTGCCGGGCGTGGCCGGTGACGCCCCGTTTGACGCGTGCCATGGGCGGTCCCCCTTCAACGGTTGTAGGGCATGTATTTCAGAACGAGGCCGGTATCGGAATCGTTCAGAATATGCATGCCGCGCGCCTGGCGCTTCATCTTTTGGGACCGCCGGCGCAGCATGTGCCGCTTGCGCGCGGGGGAGAACTTGACCTTGCCGGTCGCGGTGAAGCGGAAGCGCTTCTTCGCGCCGCTTTTCGTCTTCATCTTGGGCATTTTCGGCTCCTTGCCGGTTGGGTTCGGTTTAGGACGGCGAGGCATGCCCTTATGCGGAGGGTCGAAACCCTCAAGGCCAGCCGTCCGGTTAAGGCGCGGCTATATAGCGGCCCGAACGGGTAAAGGCAAGCCTGCGGGGCCTAGCGCGCAGGCTGGTAAAGCTCGGGCTTTGGGCCCAGATAGCCGGCCCAGGCGAACCAATAGGCGACATGCCCCGCCAGCCGCGGCAGGCGCGCGCCGTCCGGGCCGATCAGCGCCTCCTCGGTGACGCGCCACGCGCCGCCCGGTCCCAGCAGCAGGCCCGGGTCGGGCGCGGCGTGGAATTCGCGGCCGTCGCGGCGATAGGCCCGGCCGGTGCGTTCGGCGGCGTCGCCAATCACCACCACGTCCACCGCGCCGACCCGGTCGTTGATCACCGGCGCGCCGCGGAACGCCTCCAGTGGCCAGGCCTTGGCGCCGGCCGGCACGCGCACGCCGAATATCTGGTCCTTGGCGTTGAGCCGGCCGTCGGCGAGCCCGGTGGGAAACATGAGGTTTGGGCTGGCGAAATATCTTCCATAGGCCGCGCCCGGTTTGTAATCGCGTACATGCCCGGTGTCGGGCGACAGCACTTTCGTGTCGGGATGGCGTTCGCGCCATCTGCCCCAGCTCGCGATCGTCACCGGCAGCTGCTTCAGCTCGATCCCCGACCCCGCCAGCTTGCCCACCACCGGGCGGCCGGTGAATTGGTTCCACAGGCTGTCGGTCTCGCGGTCGTACATCAGCTTGTTGGAGCGGTAGAGCAGTCCGGACGAGCCGAACTCGAACGGCCTTTCGTGTCCGGGAACGCGCCGATCGAACAGGATGCCCGCGCCGCACAACGTACAATAGGCCAGCGCCACGGGTACGCCGCCCACCGTGTCGTTGGCCATCTCGTGCCAATCGAGAATCCGCAACGGATAGGCGCGCACGTCGCCGCCGATGGCGACGCCGAACACCGGCTCGCCGTCCGTCAGGTACCGACCTTCGGCGGCCGGGACCATTGCGGCGTCCACCAGGGCGGGGATGCCGTCGACCTCTACCCCGCCCCAGGCGATTTCCTCCAGCCTTATGTCCATGCGCGGGTTGCCGCCGAAAAAGCGCGAGAACTGGACGTCGATGCGCGTGAGCAAGTCCAGCTTCAGACGCCTGAAGCTGGGATGCGGCGCGATCTCCGGATGCGCCTCTTGCCACAGCATCCAGTCGAACCAATCCTGCGCCTCGCGGTTGCCCGTCAACGCGGCCAGCGTGGGCAAAACCTGACCCGAGGCCGCGCGGTTGTAGCGCAGCGCCAGGATCAGCGCCGGCGCAACGTCCACCATACCGCGCCAGCGCAAGGCCGTGAGCGCGCGGCCGATCTCCTCGCCGTCGCCGAACACCACCGTGCGCGACAGCGCCTCGACCGAGTCCGGCTCCTGGGCCGATGCGCACGGCGGTCCCAACGCGCCCAGTACGGCCGCTACCAGCGCCGCGAGAACGCCGCGCTGGATCGCCCGGACCATTCGCATCGAGCCGCCCATCGCTCCGAACGCTCGCAAGTCCGGGGCCGCGCGGCAACACACTGTCGCGTGACACGGGCGGCAAGAGCCGGCGGCGGCGTTCACGACGCCGCGACCGGAACTAAAGTATCGACTCGGGCGCCAGGCGCATGGCCGCGCGCAGGGTCTTGCCCGGCTTGAGGACGGTCATGCCCGTGTCGGTCCGGCCCTGATCGGCCAGGTTGAAGGCGTCGGTGCAATTGCTGACCGGCTCGGCGCAGAAGAAATCGCGCCCCTGAGGCACGAACACGACCAGGAACTTGAATACGCCGTCGGCCGACAGCTCCAGCCGCGTCTTGGTCTCGGGCCATTCGATGAGCGCGCGCCCGCCCCAGCCGGTGAAGCAATTGTCGACCGCGAATTCCTCCAGGCGCACGCCCTTGTCCAGCCGCTGCCCGGCGGGCGGATCGACCAACTCGATCGGCATGGTCTCGGCGTCGTTGCGCCACATCTTCTTGACCGAGGCGACAAGCCGCGCCCGGGGGGTGCGCGGGAAATAGGGATGCCAGCCCAGGCCCAGCGGCATCGGCTCGTCGCCCAGGTTTCCTACCTTCATCGTCACCGTCAGGCCGGCGGACGTAAGCTCGAAAACCTGCCGCGCGATATAGGAGAACGGCCAAGCGCCGCCGTCACGGCGATGCTCGATCGCCAACCGGGATTCACTCCGCGTTGCCACCCGCCAGAGTGCCTCGAAGCCGAAACCGTGGATCGCGTGCGGGCCGGTCGGCGCGTTGGCCGGCAGCGCGATCTCGCGCCCGGCGAAGCGGAACTTTCCTGCGCGGATGCGGTTCGAGAACGGCACCAATGGAAAGCATCCGGTCAGGCGCGGGTCGCGCTGGGCTAAGGCGGCGGCGCCGGCGGGGCGCAGAAAGTCGATTTTCCGCCCGGCGATATCCGCGCGGTAAAACGCAATGCAGCCGCCGATTTCCGGCAGCACGCCCGCCTCGGCGCCATCGGCTTTCAGGATGACCGTTGGGTCGGACATGAATGAGCTTAAGCCGCGGCGAGGGCCGGCGCCCGCGCCTATTTCGGCGCGACCACCATGGTCATCTGCCGGCCTTCCATGCGCGGGAACTGCTCGATCTTCGACAGCTCGCCCAGATCCTTGCGCACCCGCTCCAGCACCTGGGCGCCCAGCTCCGGGTGCGCCATCTCGCGGCCGCGGAAGCGCAGCGTGACCTTCACCTTGTCGCCTTCATCCAGGAATTTCTTCATGGCGCGCATCTTGACGTCGTAGTCGTGATCGTCGATGCCCGGCCTGAACTTGACCTCCTTGACGTCGATCACCTTCTGGCGCTTGCGCGCCTCGTTTTTCTTTTTTTGGATTTCGTATTTATATTTGCCGTAGTCGAGAATCTTGCAGACCGGCGGTTCGGCCTGGGGCGCGATTTCGACCAAATCGAGGCCGGCCTCGTCGGCGCGGTCCAGCGCCTCGCGGATCGGCACGACGCCGATCATGTTGCCTCTTTCATCGACAAGGCGGACTTGGGGCAGGCGGATTTCGTGATTGACGCGTGGACCTTCGCGACTAGGCGCAAGGTCGGTGGGAAGACGGGCTATTGAAGGCCTCCTGTGGCAAAGCCCCCGTGGGGCAAACTGCGGCAAATCAAGCCCTTACCGACCGTCCGGCCTCAGGGCATTTGCACCGCGTCTTTTAGTTTAGAGACGGTTTCCGCCAGCGCAAGGACTTCCTGGGCCCTGCCGCCCAATTCGCGCAGCGCGACCGTGCCGGCCTCGGCCTCTTTGCGTCCGAGCACGAGCATATAGGGCACCTTGGCCAGGCTGTGCTCGCGCACCTTGTAATTGATGGTCTCGTTGCTGAGATCGGCCTTGGCGCGGATGCCCGCCGCGCTTAGCGCCTCCAGCACCTTCATGGCATAGGGGTCGGCCTCGCCCACGATGGTGGCGACCACGGCCTGCAAGGGTGCGAGCCATAGCGGGAACTTGCCGGCGTAATGCTCGATCAGGATGCCGATGAAGCGCTCGAACGAGCCCAGGATCGCGCGATGCAGCATGACAGGCACGTGTTTCTGCCCGTCCTCGCCCACGTAAGAGGCGCCCAACCGCTCGGGCATCACGAAATCGACCTGCAGCGTGCCGCATTGCCAGTCGCGGCCGATCGCGTCGCGCAGCACGAATTCCAGCTTCGGCCCATAGAACGCGCCCTCACCCGGATTGAAGGTCAGCGCCAGCCCGCCGGCCTCGGCCGCGTCCCGTAGCGCCGCCTCGGCCTTGTCCCACACCGCGTCCGATCCGGCGCGCACCGCCGGGCGGTCGGAGAATTTCACCGACACATCGCTGAACCCCAGGTCCTTGTAGACCGAACGCAGCAAGTCGCAGAACGCCTTGCCCTCCGACGTGATCTGATCCTCGGTCACGAAGATATGCGCGTCGTCCTGGGTGAAGGCGCGCACGCGCATGAGGCCGTGCAGCGCGCCCGAAGGTTCGTAGCGATGGCACGAGCCGAACTCGGCCATGCGCAGCGGCAGCTCGCGATAGCTGCGCAAGCCCTGGCGGAAGATCTGCACGTGGCAGGGGCAGTTCATCGGCTTGATGGCGATGACGCGTCCGCTTTCCTCGGCCGCGGCTTTTTCGCTGCGCGGATTGGCCAGGAACATGCCCTCGTGGAATTTTTCCCAGTGGCCCGAGGCTTCCCACAGCGAGCGGTCGACAAGCTGCGGCGTTTTCACCTCTTGATAGCCCGCGCGCTCCAGCCGCCGGCGCATATAGGTCTCGAGCGTGCGCCACAAGGTCCAGCCCTTGTCGTGCCAGAACACGCTGCCGATCGCCTCTTCCTGCTGATGGAACAGGCCCATCTCGCGGCCGATCTTGCGATGGTCGCGTTTCTCGGCTTCTTCCAGGCGCGTCAGATAGTCCTTGAGCTGCTTCTCGTCGGCCCAGGCGGTGCCGTAGATGCGCTGGAGCTGCGGCTTGTTGCGGTCGCCGCGCCAATAGGTGCCGCTCAACTTCATCAGCTTGAACGCCTTGCCGAGCTTGCCGGTCGAGGGCAGATGCGGGCCGGTGCACATGTCCAGCCACTTGCCCTGGCGGTAGACCGTGATGATCTCGTCCCGCGGCAGCTCCTCGGCCCATTCGGCCTTGAAGGTCTCGCCGTGCTCGACGAAATACTTCTTGATCTTGTCGCGGTCCCACACCTCGCGCTCGATCGGCTCGTCGCGGTCCACGATCTCGCGCATCTTCGCCTCGATTCCAGCGAAGTCGTCGGTCGAGAACGGCTCCTTGCGCGCGAAGTCGTAATAGAACCCGTCCTCGGTCGCGGGGCCGAAGGTGATCTGGGTGCCGGGGAACAACTCCTGCACCGCCTCGGCCAGCACATGCGCGGCGTCGTGGCGCAGCAGCTCCAGCGCCTCCTTGCTTTTGGCCGTGACGATCTCGATCTTGCAGTCCCGCCCGATCAGCGATTTGAGGTCCGCGAGCTTGCCGTCGAGCTTGACCGCGAGCGCGGCCTTGGCCAGGCCGGGACCGATGGCGCGCGCGACATCGGCGCCGGTTGGCGGCGCGTCGAAGCTCTTCGTGCTGCCGTCGGGCAGCGTGACCGTTACTTGCTGGCTCATATCCGTGCGGCTTTCAGGGCGCGCAGGTTTAGCGCAAGGGGATCGCCGCAGCAACCTCGGCCAGGGTCAGCCGATCCAGCCGGTCGCGGCGCAGAATCTGGACTTTCGGCCCCCTAGGGGCGCACAGTGCCGGGTCGGAGTCGGACGAAAACAGCGCCAGCGACGGGCAGCCCACGCCGGCGATCACATGCATCGGGCCGGTGTCGTTGCCGACCGCGCAAACGGCCAGGCGCGCGAGCGCGGCGACGTCGCCGAGGTCGGTCCGGCCGGCAAGGTTCATTCCCTGCCCGGCCCTGGCGATCACCTCGGCCAAATCGCGCTCCTCCGGGCCGCCGAGCACGAGCGGCGCTATTCCCCTGCCCTTCACCTCACGCGCCAGCGCCATATAACTTTCCCTGGGCCAGCGTTTTACCGGGCGCTGCGGCGACCCGCCTGGAACCAATAAAGCGAATCGCGGCGGCAGGCCGAATTGCGCCACGTCGCCCGTGAGGAACGACAAGTCCGCGTCCGGCACGTCGTCGATCCCGGCCATCCGCAACTGCTCGCGCTGGCGGTCGACCGTGTGCATGCGGTCGCGGGCGGGATTTTTGTGGGGATGCGACGCGCGCGCGGCGATGCCCGACCATTCCGGGCGCCGGTTGTGCAGGAACAATTCGAACAGAAACGAGCTGCGCCGCGAGGTCTGCAGATCGTACACGCGGTCGAAATCGCCGCCGTTCAGCCAGCCGAACAGATGCGCCAATCGATAGACGCGCCACCAGGGCGTGCGTCCGCCCGTGTTGATCTCGTCGAACAATCCGCTCGCGCGCGCGACCGCTTCATAGGGCTGCGTGGTCAGGAGCGCGATATGGGCGCGGGCGTGATGCCGGCGGATCGCCTGCATCGGCCCCAGCGCCTGGATGAAATCGCCCAGCGCCCCCAGCTTGATGACGAGAATGCGCCCAGCGGGCAGGCCCGCGCTCACGCCGCGGCCGCGCCTTCGTCGCCCGGCGGCGCGGCCATGGGAACGCCAATCGGCGCCAAGCCCAGCACCTCGCGGTACACTTCCATCGTGCGCGCGCACATCAGCTGCTTGTTGAAATTGGCGCGGGCGAAGGCGATGGCGCGCTCGGCGATGGCGTGGCGCTCGGCCTCGGTCAGCGACAGGCCGGCGTCGATCGCGACGGCAAGCGAAGCGGGGTCGCCCGGCGGGATCAGCCAGCCGGTCTGGCCGTGCAGCACCGTCTCGCGCGAGCCGCCGTGGTCGGTGGCGACCACCGGCTTGCCCATCGCCTGCGCCTCGACCGCCACGCGCCCGAACGCCTCGGCGTCGGTCGAGGCCGACACCACGAGATCGGCGAGCTTATAGGCCGCGGGCATGTCGTTGCATTGGTCGATGATGTGGATGACCGTATCCAGCCCGGCCGCGGCGATGCGCTGTTCGAGCTCCTTGCGATAGCCGCCGCGCCCCTGATCGGCGCCGACCAAAAGGCAGCGCAGGTCGCGCTTGCCGCGCCGGGCGATGGCGTCGATCAGCACGGACTGCCCCTTCCAGCGCGTCAGCCTGCCCGGCAGCATGATCACCGGCACGCCGTCCGGCAGGCGCCAGTCGCGCGCCAACTTCATCTGCCGCTCGGCGCTGACCCGCGCCGGGTCGAACACGTTGAAGTCGATGCCGCGCGGAATGTGGCGGATGCGCGTGGGATCGCCGCCGTAATCCTTGACCACGTGATCGACGATGAAGCGCGAGGCGGCGATCACCCGGTCGCCGCGCGCCATGACCGAGTTGTACCAACGTTTGGCCGGGTTGCCGGCGATGTTGTAGGTGCCGTGGAAGGTGGTGATGAAGCGCGCGCCGTGCCGCCGCGCGGCGAACAGCGCGCTCCAGGCGGGCGCGCGGCTGCGCGCATGCACCACGTCGACGCCGAACTCGGCCATCGCGCGCTGCAGACGGTCGATATTGGCGCGCATGACGAACGGGTTCTTGCTGTCGAGCGGCAGTGGGATGTGCCTGGCGCGGGCGCGCTCCAATTCGCGCACCATCGGCCCGCCGCTGGACGCGACCAGGCTGGTCCAGCCCGCGGCCGCCAGCGCGGCGGCGACGTCGACCGTGCCGCGCTCGACCCCGCCGGTGACAAGCCCCGGCAACACCTGTAAGACAACCGGCGGCCGGCCGTCGCGCGCCGGATCAGCCGATGCCTCGCCAAGCCCAGGAGTGGACGCGCTGCCGCCCGAAATGCCCATGTCCGATAACCGGAAATCGCAAGAGGCCGCGATACTAACACGCGAAGGCGGCGCGGCAATCGCGTATCGCCGCACGGCCGGTGCCGCGCCCGGCGTGATGTTCCTGGGCGGGTTCCGCTCCGACATGACTGGCGCGAAAGCCCTGGCCCTGGAAGGCTTCTGCCGCGCGCGCAAGCAGGGCTTCCTGCGCTTCGATTATTCAGGCCACGGCGCCACGGGCGGCGAGTTCACCCGATGCACCATCTCGACTTGGCTTAGCGATTCGCTAGACGCGCTCGACCGGCTGACGCAAGGGCCGCAGATCCTGGTCGGCTCGAGCATGGGCGGGTGGCTGATGCTTCTTGTGGCTCTTAAACGTCCAGAGCGCGTGGCGGGGCTGGTGGGCATCGCCGCCGCGCCCGATTTCACCGAAGAACTGATGTGGCCGAACATGGCGCCGTCCGTGCGCGAAACCCTGATGCTGGACGGCGTGATCTATCGCCCCTCGGCCTATGGCGACGGGCCGTATCCCATCACCAGGGCCCTGATCGAGGACGGTCGCAACCATCTGCTGCTGGGTGCGCCGATCCCGATCAAGTGTCCGGTACGCTTGCTGCACGGCATGCAGGACCGCGACGTGCCCTGGACTTATTCGCAGCGTCTGGCGGAGAAGCTGGAGAGCGAAGACGTGACGCTCACGCTGGTCAAGAAGGCCGGCCATCGCCAGGCCGAGCCCGATGAGATCGGGCTGATCCTCGCGGCGGTCGAGGAACTCAGCGATAAGCTGAAATAAGCCGTTTTATGCCTCTTTCGTCCCGGCCGGGCACGACGGTCTTATGCGAGCAAGGCCCGCAGCCCGTCCTTGTAGCTTGGATAGCGCAATGTCACGCCCAGCTCCTGCTTGATGCGGTCGTTGCGCACGCGCTTGTTGTCGGCATAGAAGCTCCGCGCCATCTCCGACATGCCCACCTTCGCCCGCTCGAACGGCACCAGCGGCGGCGGCGGAACGCCGAGCAGCCGACAGGCTTCCTCGATCACGACGGCGGGCGGGGCGGGGTCGTCGTCGCACAGGTTGTAGATCGCGCCGGGATTGGGCCTGATGATCGAGGCCGCAAGCACCCGGGCGATGTCGTCCACGTGGATGTGGCTGAACACCTGGCCGGGCTTGTCGATGCGCTTGGCCTGTCCAGCGCGCACCGTGTCGACCGCGTTGCGCCCCGGCCCGTAGATTCCGGCAAGACGGAATACATGCACCGGCAACGCATGGTCGCGCCACAGCTTGAGCCACGCGTCTTCCGCCGCGACACGCTGGCGGCCCCGCGCGCTCGTCGGCAGCCTCTCACTCTGTTCGTCCACCCAACCGCCGGCGCGGTCGCCATAGACGCCGGTCGTGGACAGATAGCCGGCCCATTCCACGCCCTTGAGCGCCGCGAGATCGGCGCCATGCGCGGCGAGCACCGGATCGAATACGCCGGGCGGCACGGAAGAAAGGATGTGCGTCGCGCCGGCCAGGGCCGCGCGCGGATCGGACAGCTTGGCGCCGCCGTCGAAGACGAAGACCTCGATCCCGCGCGCGGCGAACGCGGCACGCTTGTCCCCGGTCCGGCAGGTGCCGGCGACGCGCCAGCCCTGGGCGCTAAACCCCTCGGCCAACGCCAGCGCGGTGTAGCCCAGGCCGAAGCAGAACAGACGCCTTGGTTCGGTCATTTTCCTGCGATTCTATGGTCAGGTTTCACGGGCCGGCGTAGAATCAATGCAGATGAAGATAACCACCAAGACACCAAGGCACCAAGGAAATGGTTTTTTGCGCGGCTTTTGGCCGCGCATCGCTCTTCTAGGTGTCTTGGTGCCTTGGTGGTTGGCCTCCGATGTCCTGGCCCAGGCGTCCAAGAGCAAACCGCCGTCGGACGAGCAGCGCTACGAGGCCTGCATGACCATGGCGCGGCGCGACGCCAACACCGCGTTCGACCAGGCGCTGACCTGGCAGGACCAGGGCGGCGGGGCGCCGGCGCGGCACTGTGCCGCCGTGGCGCTGGTGGCGCTCAAGCAATACAAGCAGGGCGCCGAGCGATTGGAGCAGCTGGCGCAGGAGCTGAAGAACCCCGAGCAGGAATTGCTGCGCGTGGGCCTGCTGGCCCAGGCCGGCCAGGCCTGGCTTTTGTTGGGCGACACGGCCCGCGCCAACGCGGTGCAAAGCGCGGCGCTGAAATTGGTTCCACAGGACCCGGAACTGTGGATCGACCGCGGCCAGACGCTGGCCACCGCCAAGAACTACAAGGAGGCGGTGGCCGATTTCGACCAGGCGATCAAGCTGGACCCCGAGCGCGCCGACGCCTTTCTGTTTCGCGCCAGCGCGCGGCGGTTCCTGGAGAATTTCGCCGGCGCGCGGCAGGACGTGGACCGCGCGCTGAAGCTGAGGCCCACCGATCCCGACGCGCTGGTCGAGCGCGGCATCATCAAACGCCTGACCGGCGACGACGCCGGCGCGCGCGAGGACTGGTTGGCCGTGATCAAGGCGCATCCCGACAGCCCCGCCGCGCTCGCCGCGCAATCCAATCTGGAAAAGATGGACGTGAAGCAATAGGGCGCGCGGCCTAAAAATCCAGATCGGCGTAATGCGCGGGCGGCGGGGCGCCAGGAATATGGTCGGCGAGCAGCGGGCGGAAGCTCGGCCGCGACTTGACCCGCGCGTACCAGTCCTTGGCCAAGGGATGCTCGTCCCAGGGAACGTCGCCCAGATAATCGACGCAGCTGACCTGCGCCGCCGCGGCGATGTCGGCCAGCGTGAAGCGGTCGCCTGCCAGCCAGTTCCGCCGCTCGCTGAGATAGGCGATGTAGCCGAGATGGGTTTTGACGTTCTCCTTGCCGGCGCGGATCGCCGAGGAGTCGGGCGCGCTGCGCACCAGGAACCGCTTCATCAGTTTTTCGCCGACCAGATTGCGCGTCACCTCGCGCCCGAATTTCTCGTCGAACCAGGCGATCAGGCGCCGCGCCTCGGCGCGCTCGCCGGCTGAGTCGGGCAGCAATTTGATCGTGTCGGGATAGGCTTCGTCCAGGTATTCGGTGATGGCGACGCTGTCGGCGATCACCGCGCCGTTCTCCTCCACCAGCACCGGCACCGTGCCCGCCGGATTCAGCGCCAGGAATTCGGGGCGGCGCTCCCAGACCTTTTCCGATTTCAGCTCGAAATCGAGCGCCTTTTCGCGCAGCGCCACGCGCACCTTGCGCGAATAGGGCGACAGGAACATGTGATAGAGCGTTCGCACGGGCGCGGACTATACGCCTCGCGCGTGGCCGGTGGGTAGAGGTTGCCTTCGATTCAGGCGGGTTTTGTGATTCGCGCCACGCCGTATTTGGCGAACCAGACGATGCCGCGCTGAGCGACGATTCGCCGCCCCGCCGGAACGAGCTCGAGCAACTCGCCCACGCTCGCCTCGCCTTTGGCAAGGCGCGCCAGCATCGCCTGGGTCTCGGCCGTCGCGCACCGTGTCCTTGTAGCCGTTCCACTCGCTGACCACCGAGGGCAGGCCCGCGGCCATCGCCTCATCCCTTGGTGATCGGGATGTGCCCGGGCCGCGACGCCACGCGTTTCAGCCACGCGTTCAGCGCCGGATAGGGCTTCAGCTCGAACCCGCCCTGTTCCGCCACGTGCGTATAGGCATAAAGCGCGATATCGGCGATCGAATATCCGCCGCCCACGAACCAGCCGTGCTTCGCCAGATGGTTTTCCATCACCTTCAGCGCGGCTTGGCCCTGGACGCGCTTGCCCGGCAGCGCCGCCCGGCGCTCCGGCGTCATCTCGACCTTGTGCGTGATCCAATAGCGCAGCGTGGCGATGTTGGGCTCGTGGCTGTATTGCTCGAAGAACATCCAGGATAGGGCTTGCGCGCGGGCGAGCCTATCCGCCGGCAGGAACTCGGTGCCTTCCGCCAGATACCACATGATCGCGTCGGATTCGGGCAGGCACGTCCCGTCTTCCAATTGTAGCACCGGGATGCGGCCGTTGGGATTGATCTTCGCTAGGTACTCCGGCGTGCGCGTTTCACCCTTGTCGATGTCGTACTCGATGCGCTTGAACGGTTTTTTCAATAGCGTCAGCAGCAGACGGCATTTATAGCCGTTGCCCGAGGTGATGTTGTCGTGCAGCGTCAGCATGCGGTCAGGCTGGCGCGGCGACCCCGCGGCGGCCGAGCGACGCCGCGGCCCTAGCGTCGCTGAGCGGATGCTCTAGGCGCGACAGCATCTCCTTGGGCGCGATCTGCCAGAACTTGCCGATCTCGATGTCCCAGTCGTTGAGGATGCGCGCGGCGTAGCGCGACTGGGTTTCCTGCGCGTGCTCCTGCACCAGCGATTTCAGCACGCCTTCCCAATAGGCCGACTCGACGCGCTGGTACACCACCGAGTCGGGATTGACGCGCTGCTTGAACCCGTCCTGCGGGTCGTACACGAACGCCATGCCGCCGGTCATGCCGGCCGCGAAATTGTCGCCGATGCGGCCCAGGATCACCGCCACGCCGCCAGTCATGTATTCGCAGCCGTTCGAGCCGCACCCCTCGACCACCACGTCGGCGCCCGAGTTGCGCACGGCGAAACGCTCGCCCGCCTGGCCCGCGGCGAACAGCTTGCCGGCGGTGGCGCCGTAGAGAACCGTGTTGCCGATGATCGCGTTCTCGTTGGTCGCCAAGGGGCTGGCGGTCATCGGACGCACGGTGATGGTGCCGCCCGACAGGCCCTTGCCCACATAGTCGTTGGCGTCGCCGAACACTTCCAGCTTCAGGCCCTGCACCGCGAAGGCGCCGAGCGACTGGCCGGCCGAGCCGCGCAGCCGCACGGTGATATGGCCGGGCTTCAATCCGGTCATGCCGAACTTGCGCACGATATGCGAGCTCATGCGCGTGCCGATGGCGCGCAGCGTATTGCGGGTGTTGTAGGTGAGCTGCATTTTCTCGCCGTCCTCGAACAGCGCCTTGGCGTCGGCGATCATGCGCGCGTCCAGCGTGTCGGGCACCTCGTTGCGGCCTTGAAGCGTGCAATAGCGCGGCCGGTTGCCCGGGTCGGCCTGGGCCAAGAGCGAATTGAGGTCGAGGTCGTCGAGATGCGCGCCGCCGCGGCTGACCTGGGTCAACAAATCGGTGCGGCCGATCACCTCGTTCAGCGACTTGGCGCCGAGCTGCGCCAGGATCTCGCGCGTCTCCTCGGCGATGAAGCTGAACAGGTTGACCACCTTTTCGGGCGTGCCCTCGAACTTCTTGCGCAATTCAGGGTTTTGCGTACACACGCCGACCGGGCAGGTGTTGGAATGGCACTGGCGCACCAAAATGCAGCCCATCGCCACCAGCGAGGCGGTGCCGACGCCGTATTCCTCCGCTCCCAGGATCGCGGCGATCACCACGTCGCGCCCGGTCTTGATGCCGCCGTCGGTGCGCAGGCGCACGCGATGGCGCAGGCGGTTGAGCGTCAGCACCTGGTGCACTTCGCTCAAGCCCATTTCCCACGGCACGCCGGCGTATTTGATACTGCTCTGGGGGCTGGCGCCGGTGCCGCCGACATGGCCCGAGATTAGAATCACGTCGGCGTTCGCCTTGGCGACGCCCGCGGCGATGGTGCCGATGCCCGAGCGCGCCACCAGCTTCACGCAGACCTTGGCTTCGGGATTGATCTGCTTCAAATCGTAAATCAGCTGCGCCAGGTCCTCGATCGAATAGATGTCGTGATGCGGCGGCGGCGAGATCAGCGACACGCCGGGCTGGGCGTGGCGCAATTTGGCGATTTCGACCGTCACCTTGAAGCCGGGCAATTGGCCGCCCTCGCCGGGCTTGGCCCCTTGCGCGATCTTGATCTCGATCTCGCGGCAATTGTTCAGGTATTCGGCGGTGACGCCGAACCGGCCCGAGGCGATCTGCTTGATGGCCGAATTCATGTTGTCGCCGTTGGGCCGCGGCCTGGCCTGCGCCGGGTCCTCGCCGCCCTCGCCGGAATCCGACTTGGCGCCGATCCGGTTCATGGCCACGCCCAGCGTGCCGTGCGCCTCGGGGCTGAGCGCGCCCAGCGACATGCCGGGTGTGACGAAGCGCTTGCGGATCTCGGTGATCGACTCGACCTCGTCCAGCGGCACGGCGGGGCGCTTGTAGTCGAAGTCCAGCAACGCGCGCAGCGAAACCGTGGCGTGGCGGCGCACGCCCTCGCTGTATTTCTTGTAGGTGGCGTAGCTGTCCTTCTGCACCGCGGTCTGCAACGTGTGGATCAGGCTCGCTTCCCAGGCATGCGCCTCGCCGCCCTTGCGGTAGCGGTAGAACCCGCCCACGGGCAGGGCGACCGCATCCTCGTCATAGGCCCTGCCGTGCAGCTCCAGCAGCTTTTCCTGGATGCCGCTGAGACCGATGCCGGAAATACGGCTGGTCATGCCGGGGAAAAACTCGCCGATCAGCGAGCGCGACAGGCCGATCGCCTCGAAATTGTAGCCGCCGCGATACGAGCTGACGATCGAAATACCCATCTTGGATATGACCTTCAGCAGGCCCTGATCCACCGCCTCTTTGAAGCGATTGATGCAATCGCCGAGCGTGAGGTTGCCGAACAGGCCGCGCCGGTGCCGGTCGGCGATCGCCTCTTGCGCCAGATAGGCGTTGACCGTGGTGGCGCCGACGCCGATCAGCACCGCGAAATAATGCACATCGAGGCATTCGGCCGAGCGCACGTTGAGCGAGGTGAAGGTGCGAAGCTGCTGGCGCACCAGGTGCGTGTGCACGCCGCCAGCCGCCAGGATCATGGGCACCGGCGCGCGTTTCGCGCCGACGTTCTTATCGTGCAGGATCACGTGCATGCAGCCGCCGCGCACCGCGTCCTCGGCCTCGCGCTGGATGCGCTTGATGCCGTCGCGCAGCGCCTGCGGCCCGCCGTCCGCCGGGAAGGTGCAGTCGATCTCGATCGCCGTGTCGCCCATGTAGCGGCGCATGGCGTCGAACTCGGCGTTCGACAGCACGGGGCTGTCGAGCTGCAGCAGCCGGCACTGGCTTTCGTCCTCGTCCAGAATGTTTCCCAGATTCCCAAGACGCGTGCGCAGGCTCATCACGCCTTTTTCGCGCAAGCTGTCGATCGGCGGATTGGTGACTTGCGAGAATTCCTGCCGGAAGAAATGGTGCAGGCCGCGATAATGCTCCGACAGCACGGCGAGCGGCGTGTCGTCGCCCATCGAGCCGACCGGCTCCTTCGCCTCCTCGACCATCGGGTGCAGGATCAACTCCAGGTCTTCCAGCGACCAGCCGACCAGCACCTGGCGGCGGCGCAGCTCGTCGCGCTCGAACTCGACCGTCTCGGTGGCGCCGGCGGCGATCAGCTTGTTGATCGGCGTGGTGTACTTGTCCCAGTTCTTGTACTGGTGCTGGTGCGCCAGCATGTCCTTGAGCTCGCGGTCGTGATAGAGCTTGCCCTCGATCAGGTCGACCGCGATCATCATGCCCGGGCCAAGGCGTCCCTTTTCCACCACCTCGGCTTCCTTCACGCTCACCATGCCGGTTTCCGAACCCGCGACGATCATGCCGTCGGCGGTGATGGTGTAGCGCATGGGCCTTAGGCCGTTGCGGTCCATGCCGCCCAGCACCCAGCGCCCGCCGAACGCGGCGATCGCCGCCGGCCCGTCCCACGGCTCCATCACCGAGTTGCACCAGTTGTAAAGAAAGCGGTGCTCATCGGGCACGGTCGCCTTGCCGGCCCAGGCCTCGGGGATCATCAGGGACTTGACCATCGGCAATTGCCGGCCGGCGCGCAGCATCACCTCGAACACGTTGTCGAGCGCGGCCGAGTCGGACCCGCCGGGCTGGATCACGGGCTTCACGTCCTCGATCTGCTCGCCGAACAGCTTGTGCGCCATCCGGGTTTCGTGGCTCTTCATCCAGTTGATGTTGCCGCGCAGCGTGTTGATCTCGCCGTTATGCGCGATCACGCGGAAGGGCTGCGCCAGGCGCCAGGTCGGGAAGGTGTTGGTGGAATAGCGCTGGTGATAGATGGCGAAGTTAGACACGAAACGCGGGTCGAGCAGATCGGGATAGAACGAGGTCAGCTGCTCGGCCAGGAACATGCCCTTGTAGATGATCGAGCGGCACGACAGCGAGCAGATGTAGAACTCGGTGATCGACTCGGTCCACACCTTCTTCTCGATCCGGCGGCGGATGACGTACAGATCCAGATCGAATTGCGGATCGTCGACGCCCCTGGCGTTGGCGATGATGATCTGCTCGATTTCCGGCCGCGTGGCGTTGGCCTTTTCGCCGATCACGTCGATGTTCACGGGCACCTGGCGCCAGCCGCAGATGCGGTGGCCATAGGCGAGAATCTCGCTTTCGACGATGGCGCGGCAGCGCTCCTGCGCGCCCAAATCGGTGCGCGGCAGGAACACCACGCCCACGGCGAGCTTCCCGTCGCCAGGGGTGCGGCCGGTGCGCGCGATATGCTCGCGGAAAAAGTCCTGCGGCACCTGGACGTGGATGCCGGCGCCGTCGCCGGTCTTGCCGTCGGCGTCGACCGCGCCGCGATGCCAGACGGATTTGAGAGCGCCGATCGCGGCCTCGACCACCGAACGGCGCGGCGCGCCGTCGATCGCCGCCACGAACCCCACGCCACAGGCGTCGTGTTCGTCCTCGGGCCGATACGTGCCGGCTTTTTCCAGGAGCGCCGCGTTGGCTTTCCATTCCGCGACGAACTGCTCGCCTTGATCCATCTTCTTATGCGTCATGGTGCACCTCCGGCCGTCAGATCGGCGCCTTCAGGCCGCGTTTTTCCAGCTCGGGCATCATCTGCTTGAGCACGTCCTGCGCCACGCTCTGGCCCCAGGCCGCGCCCGCCGCCATGCTGTCCTGCGTGATCCCCGGCATTTGGTCGATCAGCTTGCGGCCGACGGGCGTGTCGTAGAACGCGCCCACCTGGCGCAATTCGTCGGCGGTGAACCGGTTGGCGTAGACCTGGGCGATCACCTCGCCCATCTCGGGCATGCGCTTGCGGAACGTCGGCAAGCCGTATTCCTCGAATATTTTCTGCGCCAGATCGCCCTGGGCCGGGTTGGCGTTGCGCAACAGCCCGACGATTTGCGTCATCATCATCGACAGCACCTGGTCGGCGCGCGCCAGCGCGTTGGTCTTGCGGATGACCAGCCGCGCCTGTTCCAGCGCCGCCTCGTCGGCCGCGTTGGCCGCCAGCGGCGTCGCCGCGAGCATCGCCGCCAACAGAACGCCAAGCATTTTCCCGCCGCGCATCGCCCGCTCCCCTACTCCGCCGCCGCTTGCGCGGATAGTGGGGCGACGGCTTCCACCGCGCTGGCCTTGGCGCGCAGGTATTTGTGCATGCCCTCGGCCGCGTCGCGCCCGTCGCGCACCGCCCAGACCACCAGCGACGCGCCGCGCACGATGTCGCCCGCCGCGAACACGCCCTCGATATTGGTCATCTGCGTGCGGTAGTCGATCGACAAGGTTCCCCAGCGCGTGAGTTTGAGGCCCGGCTCGCCGAACACTTGATGCGCGTCCTCGGGATCGAAGCCCAGGGCCTTCACCACCAAGTCGGCGTCGACGTTGAAATGCGAGTTGTCGATCACCTGCGGCGTCTGGCGGCCGGTGGAGTCGGGCACGCCCAGATGCACGCGCGCGGCGCGCACCGCGCGCACCTTGCGCTCGCCCAGGAACGCCTCGGGCGCCGATAGCCACAGGAATTCCACGCCCTCTTCCTCCGAATGCTTCACCTCGCGCATCGAGCCGGGCATGTTGGCGCGGTCGCGGCGATAGAGGCATTTCACGTAGACAGCACCCTGGCGCACCGCGGTGCGCACGCAATCCATCGCCGTGTCGCCGCCGCCGATCACCACCACGCGCTTGCCCCGGGCGTCGAGCGCGCCCGACTCGAACTCCGGCACCTTGTCGCCCAGGCCCTTGCGGTTGCTGGCGGTCAGGTACGTCATCGCCGGCACGATATTGCCCAGGCCCGCGCCCGGCCCCTGGATGTCGCGCGCCTTGTAGACGCCCGTGGCGATCAGCACCGCGTCGTGGCGCTGGCGCAAGTCGGCGAGCGTCGCGTCGCGGCCGATCTCGAAGTTGAGCTTGAACGTAACGCCGCCCTGTTCCAGCAGCCGCGTGCGGCGCTGCACGATCTCTTTTTCCAGCTTGAAATTGGGAATGCCGTAGATCAGCAACCCGCCGGCGCGGTCGTAGCGGTCGTAAAGCGCGACCTTGTAGCCCTTGCGCCTGAGCTGCTCGGCGGCGGCCAGACCCGCCGGGCCGGCGCCGACGATGCCGACGCTTTGAGCCAATTCGCGCACCGGCTTGGGCGGCTTCACCCAGCCGCGGTCGAACGCCGTGTCGGTGATGTATTTCTCGACCGAGCCGATGGTGACCGCCTCGAACCCTTTCTCGATCACGCAATTGCCTTCGCACAGGCGGTCCTGCGGGCAGATGCGACCGCAAATCTCGGGCATGTTGTTGGTCGCCGACGAGACTTCGTAGGCCTCTTCCAGCCGCCCCTCGGCCGTCAGCTTCAGCCAGTCGGGAATATTGTTCTGCAGCGGGCAATGCACCTGGCAGAATGGCACGCCGCATTGCGAGCAGCGTCCGGCCTGTTCGGACGCGCGCGCGGCATCGTATTCGGCGTAGATCTCGCGGAAATCCCGCCGCCGCTCCACCGGCATGCGCTTATCGGGCATGGATTGCCCGACCCGCACGAAAGACAACATCTTGTTCGGCATTGGCCCACCCGGAGGGCCGCCCCTTACCCGCCGCAGCCCCCGCCACGGCGCGCTGCCTTGCACAGGCAGCCGGACAGCCCTTTGTTTTCCATGCTTTACGGGAGCAGTCCGCGGATTTCCAGCGAAAACGTCAAGATAGGACAAATATACTGACTAATTTTCTGCTCTGTATGCTCTCTGCCTACATTTTCGTCTGTTTTTGGGATCGTAGCGAATTAAGAAGGTCTCAAGACGGTACTATTTGAAATGGCTGGAATCCTGACTTTCGTAATGCTTAGCCATGTCGGCGGGTAGAGATGGACGGCCAGCTAAGCCGGCTTGACGGGTCGCCTTCCCCCGCGCCGGAAGCGGCCGAGATAGCCGGGCACCACGACCTCGGCCCCGGCCGGCTGGATGCCCAGTTCATTGAAGCCGGGCTTGGCGCCCGACACCACGTTGTCGACCTGCAGCAGCTTCACCTGGTCGCGGGTCAGGGGCGGCACGGGCAGCCATTCCAGAACGGCGGCCTGCAGCTTGACGATGCTCATGGGAAGCCACGCCACCAGCCGCCTGCGTCCGGTCCATTTCAGGACCAGGTGCAGTATTTCCGCCAGCGTATAGACCTGCGGTCCGCCGAGTTCGTAGGTCTTGCCGGCGGTAGCGGGATCCTCGATCGCGCGGGCGATGGCTTCGGCCACGTCGCCCACGAACACGGGCTGGAAGCGCGGCCCATGCGGCGGCCGGCCGATCACGGGCAGCAACGGCGAGACCATCGCCATGGCGGCGAAGCGGTTGAAGAAGCCGTCCTCGGGCCCGAACACCACGCTGGGTCTTATGATCGTGGCGCCGGGAAAGGCGCGGGCCACGGCCTGTTCGCCCAGGGCCTTGGTGCGGGCGTAGGTCGCGGGCGACTGCAAATCCGCGCCCAGCGCCGACATTTGCACGAAGCGGCTCGCGCCCGCCGCGCGCGCGGCCGCCGCCACGCGCCGGGCGCCGTCGTGATGCACCGCGTCGAAGCGCTGCTTGCCGAACTCGTAGAGAATGCCGACCAGGTTCACCACCGCTTCGGCGCCGGCGACGGCCGCCTGCACCGAGGCCTCGTCGCGCAGGTTGGCCTGCACCGGCGTGATCTGGCCCACGTCGCCCATCGGCTTCAGGAACAGCGCCGAATCCGGCCGGCGCACCGCCACGCGCACGCGCCAGCCGCGTTGCGCCAGGCGGCGCACGAGATGCCGCCCGATGAAGCCCGAGCCGCCGAAAACCGTGACCGTCCTGGCGTCCATCGCTGTCTCCGAAGCTTGCGTTCAACTCGATTAGGTAGCGCTAGGACCGCGTTTGTCCAGATGCCTGTCGCGCCCGCGACCATACCCCAAATCCATTTGACATCCGCGCGTCGGTGACCAGAATGCCCGCGCTTTTGCCCCCTAAGGACAAGCCCTTGGGGAATAAGCCCAGGTGGCGGAATGGCAGACGCGCAGGTTTCAGGTACCTGTGACCGCAAGGTTTTGGAGGTTCGAGTCCTCTCCTGGGCACCACTTCAATTCCGCGCGCCGGCCGGCGGCGCCCGGCCGGACGCACCGATGGCCAACCCGACGATCAAGCTGCACCAATACGACCTGCCCGCTGGCGTGAAGTTCGCGGGCAGCGTGGCGGTGGACACCGAGACGATGGGCTTGGCGCCGCATCGCGACCGGCTGTGCCTGGTGCAGCTCAGCGCCGGCGATAACAGCGCGCATCTCGTGCATTTCCCGACCCCGAAATACGACGCGCCCAACCTCAAGGCTATGCTCGGCGACAAGAAAGTGCTGAAGCTGTTCCATTTCGCGCGCTTCGACGTGGCGGTGCTGAACAACTATCTCGGCGTCGCGGCGCAGCCCGTCTATTGCACCAAGATCGCCTCGCGCCTGGTGCGCACCTTCACCGACAAGCACGGGCTCAAGGATTTGTGCAAGGAGTTGTTGGACGTCGATTTGTCCAAGCAGCAGCAATCCTCGGACTGGGGCGCGACCGAGCTGACGCAGGAACAGACGCGCTACGCGGCGTCTGATGTGCTGCATTTGCACGCCCTCAAGGCCAAGCTCGACGCCATGCTGGCCCGCGAAGGACGCACCGAGCTGGCCCAGGCCTGCTTCACCTTCCTGCCGCACCGCGCCACGCTCGACCTCGCCGGCTGGGCCAACGAGGATATTTTCGCGCACTGAGTCGGTTCGGTTCCCGCCGCGTGATTGCTTTTTGCCGGAGCTCCCTGCATACTCCGGCCACTTTACATCCTTGGAATCGCTGGATTGTCGGCCTTTATGCAAGGCCTATACCGGCCTTGGAGCCTGGGGATGTATTGCCGGGCCGTTGAGCGTAAAATGAAACGATAGCCCGATGACGGATGGCGATGCCGTCCGCGCCCGAGACGGGCGGGCTTTAAGGCCGAGTTCCTTGGAACAGCGACCACCTTTGAAACGGCAACGCTAGGCGCGATGACGACTCCGAACCCGAGGAAGGAACCGGCCGCGATCACGCCGCAGCAGCGTGATCTCGACGCCGCGCGCCGCGCCTTGGCGGTCGAGGCCGATGGCTTGCGCGCGTTGCGTGACGCGTTGAATGGCGCGCTCGGCCTGTCCTTCGTCGCCACCCTCGACATTCTCGAGAACACGACCGGCCGCGTGGTCGTCAGCGGCATGGGCAAGAGCGGACATGTGGCGCGCAAGATCGCGTCCACGCTCGCCTCCACCGGCACGCCGGCATTGTTTGTCCACCCCGGAGAAGCAAGCCACGGCGATCTGGGCATGGTAGCACCGGGCGACGCGGTGCTGGCGCTGTCGAATTCCGGCGCGACCGACGAGCTCGGCGACCTGGTCGCCTACGCCAAGCTGCGCAACATTCCGCTGATCGCCATGACCTGTCGTGCTCCTAGTGTCCTCGCGGACGCCGCCAACGTGGCGCTGGTGCTGCCGCAATCGCCCGAGGCCTGCCCGATGGGCCTGGCGCCCACCACGTCCACCACCGCGATGCTGGCGCTGGGCGACGCGCTGGCGGTGGCGATGCTCGAGCGGCGCGGCTTCTCGCCCGACAATTTCCACGTGCTGCATCCCGGCGGGCGGCTGGGGAGCAAGTTCCTGCGCGTTTCCGACCTGATGCATTCCGGCGACGCCATGCCGTTGATCGGCCCCGGCCGCAAGATGAGCGACGCCATATTGGTGATGACCGAAAAACGCCTGGGCTGCGTCGGCGTGGTGGACGCGTCCGGCAAGCTTTTGGGCATCGTCACGGACGGCGATCTGCGCCGCAACATGTCGCCCGATCTGCTGGCGAAGCCCGTATCGCAGGTGATGACGCCGGGGCCCAAGACCATCCGCGCGTCCGCGCTGGCGGCCGAGGCGGTCGGGTTCATGACCAATGCCGAGCGCCCGTTCACCGCCCTATGGGTGGTCGAGGGCGGCAAGCCGGTCGGCATCCTGCACATCCACGACTGCCTTCGGGCGGGCGTGGCGTGACGGCGCGGGCGCTGCGGGAACCGCCGATGGTCGCAACCGGAATCGCCACCACGCGCTCGGCCCAGCGCCGCCCCGGCCCCAAGGTCACCAAGGCGTCGAGCGGCTTCCACAGCCGCGTGGTCGGCATGCTGAAGCTGACCCTGCCGCTGATCGCCAGCGCGCTGATCCTGCTGGTCGCCGCCTGGCCGCATTTGACCCAACGCGACGAGCGCTTCCGCATCGGCGTGTCGACCGTGAGCCTGGAAGAGGCGACGACCGTGCGCATGACCAAGCCGCGCTTCACCGGCATCGACGCCGCCGAGCGGCCCTATGTGATGACGGCCGACGACGCCCTGCAGCAGCCGAACGACCCGTCGGTGGTGGAGCTTCTTCGTCCCAAAGGCGACATCACGCTCAGCAACGGAAGCTGGATCGCGCTGATGGCGGACAACGGCAACTACTACAAGGACCTGAAGGTGCTGGACGCCTATGGCCGCGTGAACGTGTTCCACGATTCCGGCTACGAGTTCCGCACCTCGAGCGCGCGCTTCGATATGAACGCGGCCGCCGCCGAGGGCAACGAGCGCGTCGACGGCCAGGGGCCGTTCGGTACGCTGGTGGCCCAGGGCTTCCGCGTGATCAATCGCGGCGCCGTGGTGCATTTCCTGGGCAAGTCGCGGATGGTGATCCGCCGCGATTACATGTCGGCGACGCGATGAGGGCGGCCGCTTGCTTGGCGCTCTGCGCGGCGCTGCTCGCCACGGCCGCGCCGGCGCGCGCCCAGGGCCTGGGCATCCTGGACAAAAAATCCGACGCGCCCCTAGAGATCGAGGCCGACGACGGCATCGAATGGCGCCAGGACGACAAGGTCTATATCGCGCGCGGCAACGTGAAGGTGGTGCGCGGCGAAGTCACGCTCTACGCCGACACGGTGATCGCGCATTACCGCCAGGCCGCCGACGGCAAGAAGAGCCAGTCCGCGCCCGTCGCGGCCAAACCCGCGCCCGGCCAGCCGGCCAAGAACGCGCCCGCGCCCGCCGCCCAGGAAAATCCCGCCGGCGGCACCGAGGTCTGGAAGATCGACGCGATCGGCAAGGTGCGCATCGACAACAAGGGCGAGCAGGCCTTCGCCAATCGCGGCGTCTACAACGTCGACCTGGGCGTCATGACCATGACCGGCGCCGTGCGGCTGGTCTCGCCCGCCAAGAGCACGACCGCGTTCGGCGACGAGGCGGTCTTCGACAACGGCCAACAGGTCACGGTGCTGACCGGCAAGGCGCTGCGCTTCGAGACGCCGGACAGCAAGATCACGGCGCGCGACAGCCTGGAATACTACCAGGACAAGAATCTGGCCGTCGCGCGCGGCGATGCGGTGGCGGTGCAGAATGACAAGCGCGTGCGCGCCGACGTGCTGACCGCGCACCTGGGCAACACGCGCGGTGCGGCGGCCCCGGCCAAGCCCGATCCGAAGGCCCAGCAGAAAGCCGCCAAGCCCGTGCCCGCCACGCCGGGCGCGCCGACCACCACGACCAACGGCGGCGTCGAGCGCATCGACGCGTTCGGCAACGTGTTCCTGTCCTCGGCGGAATCGATCGCGCGCGGCGAGAAGGCGGTCTACACCACCTCGACCGGCATCGCCATCGTCACCGGCGGCGTGAAAATCACGCGCGGCACCAACCAGATGAACGGCGAGCAGGCCGAGGTCAACATGAACACCGGCGTGAGCCGGATTCTCAGCGCCGCCACGCCCACGGGGCCCGGCCAGCGCGTGCGCGCGCTGCTTGCCCCGGCGAAGTCGCCCCAGCCGGCGGGCGCCGGCGAGCAGATGAACGAAACCCGCCAGGCCCCGCCGCCCGACGATCCGTCGCGGCCGCGTTTGCCGGCGGCGCGGTGATCCGGCGATGGGTCTGTTCGATCTTCTGAATCTGTTCCGCAGCGATCCACGCCCGCGCAAGCGCGACGCGCGCGGAAGGCGCCTTGCGACCGCCGATGTCGATCCGAGCCTGTACCAGAATCCGGTGCGCGCGCCGGCGAGCCGCACGGTACTCTCGCCGTCGGGCAAACCCTACACGCCCCCGCCGCAGCGTCCGCCCGCGCCCCCGCCGCAGCGTCCGCCCGCGCCCCAGCCGCAACGCGCGCCGCAACCGCCGCCGCCGCG
>JAHFPH010000134.1 GCA_023266845.1 Rhodospirillaceae bacterium | reverse complement strand
CGCGGTCGTCGGCATCATGTCGGTGGCGTCGGAGCGGCGCGGGCGCATCTACACCGTGGCGCCCGAGGTGATCGGGCGCGTGATGCGCGACCGACTTTACAAATTCACGCCCGTCGGCGCCGCACCGGTGCCGGCGACCCAGGGCGGCTTCGACCGCGCCCGGGCGGAACTCATGAACCGCCGCACGGTCGTGCAGATCTTGTGTTCGTCGTAGGATGGCGCAATGACCGATAAAACCAAGCCCGTCGCCACGGGCTACCACGCCCATGTCTATTTCGACGCCGCCTCGCGCGACAAGGCCTGGGCGCTGCGCGAACGCGTCGGCAAGGCTCTGCCGGTCGCGGTCGGCCGGTTTCATGAAAAGCCGGTGGGCCCGCATCCCCGCTTTAGCTTCCAGGTCGCGTTCACGCCCGAGCAGTTCAGCACCGTGGTGCCCTGGCTGATGCTGAACCGCGACGGGCTGACCATCTTTCTGCATCCCGAAACCGGCGACGCGCTGACCGACCACGCCGAGCGCGCGTTGTGGATGGGCGAAATCTGGCCCTTGAACCTGGACGCGCTGCGCTAGGGGCGCGCTATTCCGGTCCCGCGTTCGACGCGGCGATCCGCGCGACGGCGCCTTCGGTCTTGAATTGAATCGCTCATGAGCTATAATGGCTTTAATAGCTTGATCAGATATTATTGCTATTCTAGTCAAAGGAGCCACTTTAGCCAATGAAGCGCTTTGCCGCCAAGGAAGCCAAGAACAGCTTCGGCCACATGCTCGATTCCGCGCGACGCGAGCCCGTAACGATCGAAAAGAACGGCCGGCCCGTCGCCGTGGTCATGTCACTTGAGGATTACGAGCGTCTGGCCGCCATCGAGGATGCGTGGTGGGCGGAGCGCGCGAAAAAATGGGCTTCCGGCGGGTTCCTGGGTCCGGCCAAGAGCCGCAGGCTTCTGGCCAAGATGCTCGATGCTAAGGATTGATATCGCCAAGCGAGTCGAGAAGTTTCAAGCCCGGCTACCGGCCAAGCACCGCCGTCAGATCGCCGCTCGTATCATCGCCTTGGCGAACGACCCCAACGCCCAGGACACCAAAAACCTGCAAGGGTCGGATTTCCGCTGCGCGGACAGCGGCGAATACCGCATCGTTTACCGGGTTTCGGGCCAGGCGCTGCAAATAGTCCTGGTCGGCAAGCGGAATGACGACGAGGTCTACCGGCAGCTTCGGCGTCTGCGAGGCTAGGCCGCCGCTACGCCTATTTAAGTCCTGTCCGTCGGCAAACCAGTCTTGTCGTCGCGCTGGGCGAATCTCTCTTCCTCCGCTAGCGTGTCCGCTTTGTGACGGCGTTCCGCCTTGCGCCAGGCCAGTTCATCCCGATGGGCCTGTTTGCTCGTGCGCTCGATCTCCGCCAGCGCTTCGCGGCCCGTTTCGCTGATCTGCTCGGGAGCGACGAGCGGCACGTCCTTGAATCGCGCGCGCGCGCGCTCGCTTTTTCAGCCTTCCGGCCTTGACGGCCGGGCGCTTGCGGGATCGAGTTTTGGTTGCCATGGGCAATCTCCATAGGCATTTCACGACAAGCTTAGGCCGATTCCGGCAGGCCGGGCCGCAAGGCGCGACGGCGCATCCGCGACCGCTCGGCTTGCGCCCCGGCCCGCGCTTCGCTATCCCTGCCGCCGACCGCCAAAGGAAAGACCACCCATGACGACCACCGCCCCATGAGTACATCGATCGTCGACATCCGCGCCCGCGAGGTCCTGGACAGCCGCGGCAATCCCACGGTCGAGGTGGATGTGCGCCTGGAGGGCGGGGCGATGGGCCGCGCCATCGTGCCCTCGGGCGCCTCGACCGGCGCGCATGAGACGCTCGAACTGCGCGACGGCGACAAGAAGCGCTATGGCGGCAAGGGCGTGCTGAAAGCCGTGGCGGCGGTGAACGGCGAAATCTTCGACGCGCTGTCGGGCCTGGACGCGCGCGACCAGGTGAAACTCGACCGGACCATGATCGAGCTGGACGGCACGGACAACAAATCGCGCCTCGGCGGCAACGCGATCCTGGGCACCAGCCTGGCCGCGGCCAAGGCGGCGGCAGCCGCCTCCGACGTGCCGCTCTATCGCCATGTTGGCGGCGCCTATGCGCGCACCTTGCCGGTGCCGATGATGAACATCGTCAACGGCGGCGCCCATGCCGACAATCCGATCGATTTGCAGGAATTCATGATCATGCCGGTCGGCGCGCCCAGCTTCGCCGAGGCCTTGCGCATGGGCGCGGAGGTGTTCCACGCCCTGAAGAAGAAACTGTCCGAGGCCGGGCATTCCACCAACGTGGGCGACGAGGGCGGGTTCGCGCCCAATCTCAAGAACGCCGCCCAGGCGCTCGACTTCATTATGCAGGCGATCGAGGCGGCGGGTTACAAGCCCGGCCAGGACGTGCTGCTGGCACTCGATCCCGCTTCAACCGAATTCTACAAAGACGGCAAGTACGTGCTTGAAGGCGAAGGAAAAACCCTCGACGCCAACGGCATGGTCAAGTTCTACGAGGGCCTGGTCGCCAAGTACCCGATCGCCTCGATCGAGGATGGCATGGCCGAGGACGACTGGCAGGGCTGGAAGGCGCTGACGCTCGCCATCGGTAAGAAGGTGCAGTTGGTGGGCGACGACATCTTCGTCACCAATCCCGCGCGCCTGCGCCAGGGCATCGAGAAGGGGGTGGCCAACGCCATCCTAATCAAGGTCAACCAGATCGGCACCCTCAGCGAGACGCTGGAAGCGGTCGAGACGGCGCATCGCGCGGGCTGGCGGGCGGTGATGTCGCACCGCTCGGGCGAAACCGAGGACACGACCATCGCCGACCTGGCCGTGGCGACGAATTGCGGGCAGATCAAGACCGGCTCGCTGTCGCGCACCGATCGCATCGCCAAGTACAACCGGCTTTTGCGCATCGCGGAAGAGCTGGGGCCAGCCGCCGTCTATCCCGGCCGCGCCGCGTTAAGGCGGTAGCAAAACAGGAGGGACAGGATGTTCAGCAGGAATTTGGCCGTTGCCGTGATCGCCGCGGCCGATTCCACGGTCGCGCGCCACACCCATCCGGGCATCGAAACCGGCTATGTGCTGGAAGGCGAGAGCGAGCTGGCCGTCGACGGCAAGCCCGCGCAGCAGCTGAAACCGGGCGACACCTACCAGATCCCCGCCGGCGTGCCGCGCATGGCCAGGACCGGCGCCGAGCCGACCAAGATCATCGCCACCTTCATGGTCGACAAGGAAAAGCCGCTGGCCTCGTCGGCGCCGTAGGGCGAATCGATTTCGCGTCGAAACCCGGCTTCCTCAGCGAAGCGAGTTGTCAGGAAATCCGCGTAAACGCTTGATTCTTGGCGGTTCGCTTGACCCCGATGGCAGGTCCGTGATTCGATGCAGCCCATGGCACTCCTCGGCGAGCTGAAAAAGCGCCTGCGCTACGCCGTCGGGCCGGTCCTAGGGATCGGCATTTTCGGCTATTTCGCCTATCACGCCATCGAGGGCGAGCGCGGCCTGTTCGCCTATATGCGCCTGGTCGACCGGGTGGCCGAGGCCGACCAGACGCGTCAGGAAGTGGCCGCGATCCGCGCCGAGATGGAGCGCCGCGTCGCTATGCTGCGCCCCGACCATACCGACCCCGACATGCTGGACGAGCGCGCCCGCGCGATGCTGAACTTGGCGCAGCCCGACGAAGTCGTGGTCTTCCCCAATCGCGCGCCGCAGCGCGCCGTCGGCACGCTGGTGCCGGTGCCGCTGCCGCCCGTGCAATAGTTCGGCTGACGAGTGACGAGGTCTGGATAACAAGAAAACCCGCAAGGTACAGGAAGCACGAACGGAACCGCCGGGACGAAAATCCCGGCGGTTTTGCTTTTGCGGGTCGCCGTGCCGGCGCCACTGTGCACAGTTTCGTCGCAGACGCAGTGCGATACCGCAGACGCGAAGGAGCACCCTTCGGAAATTATATTTCAAAATTAGGCGGTTAACTGAAATCGAATTGACTGACATTTTTGCAAGGCAAAACAAAGTATTATCCGAAGCACTTCTTGCTATCGCCGGGGGCGGGGGTTAAGACTCGAAAGCTTCGCCGGCGGGGTCCGGCGCAACTATAAGTCGCAGGGAGCATCGCCAATGGCAACCCTCAAGAAGGTTGCCCGGCCGGTCCCAAAGGCCGCGCCGGCACCCGAGCTCATGGGTCATTACCGCCGCATGCTGCTGATCCGCCGCTTCGAGGAAAAGGCGGGGCAGATGTACGGCATGGGGCTGATCGGCGGCTTCTGCCATCTCTATATCGGGCAGGAAGCGGTGGTGGTCGGCATGCAAGCATGCCTGAAGCCCGGCGACAGCGTCATCACCTCGTACCGCGATCACGGCCACATGCTGGCCTGCGACATGGACCCCAAGGGCGTGATGGCCGAGCTTACGGGCCGTGGCGATGGATACTCCAAGGGCAAGGGCGGCTCGATGCACATGTTCAGCCGCGAAAAGGGCTTCTACGGCGGGCACGGCATCGTCGGCGCGCAGGTGCCGATCGGCACCGGCCTAGCCTTCGCGCATAAATACAAGACCGACGGCGGCGTGTGCCTGACCTATCTGGGCGACGGCGCGGTCAACCAGGGCCAGGTGTCCGAGGCCTTCAACATGGCGAGTCTGTGGAAGCTGCCGGTGATCTATGTGATCGAGAACAACAAATACGGCATGGGCACCAGCGTCGAGCGCGCCTCGGCGCGCACCGACCTGTACCACCGCGGCCAAGCGCACGGCATCCCCGGCGAGCAGATCGACGGCATGGACGTGCTGGAGGTCAAGGAAGCGGGCGAGAAGGCGGTGGCAAACGCGCGGGCCGGCAAAGGGCCGGCGATCCTCGAGATGATGACCTATCGCTATCGCGGCCACTCGATGTCCGACCCGGCGAAATACCGGCCGAAGGAAGAGGTGGCGCGCATGCGCGAGGAGCACGACCCGATCGACCGGATGCGTGCGGCGCTGTTGGAATGGGGCACGGCCGACGAAAACGCGCTCAAGGCGATCGACAAGGAGGTCAAGGACCTGGTCACGGCGGCGGCCGAGTTCGCGCAGCAAAGCCCCGAGCCCGATCCGGCGGAACTCTACACCGACGTTCTGCTCGAAGCGTAAAGCGCCAGGGCAGGGGGACATAAGTTAATGCCGATCCAGGTGCTGATGCCCGCGCTGTCGCCGACCATGACCGAGGGCAAGATCGCCCAGTGGCGCAAGCAGGAAGGCGAGAAGATCAAGCCCGGCGACGTGCTGGCCGAGATCGAGACCGACAAGGCGACGATGGAAGTCGAGGCGGTGGACGAAGGCACGCTCGCCAAGATCCTGGTGCCCGCGGGCACCGAGGGCGTCAAGGTGAACGTGCCGATCGCCGTGCTGGCCGAGGAAGGCGAAGATGTCGCGGCGGCCTCCAAGTCGTCGGGTAATGGTCATGCCGCTGCTGCACCGGCGCCGAAAGCTGTGCATGTCGAGGCTCCAACTGCTCCGCCGCAGACGGGGTTGGCGGGGCGGCCGGCTGCGGTGGAGCAAGAAAAAGAATGGTCCGGCCCAACGGTCACGCTGACCGTGCGCGAGGCGCTGCGCGACGCGATGGCCGAGGAAATGCGGCGCGATCCCGCCGTCTACCTGATGGGCGAGGAAGTCGCCGAATACCAAGGCGCTTACAAGGTCAGCCAGAACCTGCTGCAGGAATTCGGCGCCGGGCGCGTGATCGACACGCCGATCACCGAGCACGGCTTTACCGGTCTCGCGGTCGGCGCCGCGTTCGGGGGCTTGCGGCCGATCGTCGAGTTCATGACCTTCAACTTCGCCATGCAGGCGATCGACCAGATCGTCAATTCGGCGGCCAAGACGCTCTATATGTCCGGCGGGCAGATGGGCTGCCCGGTCGTGTTCCGCGGACCCAACGGCGCGGCGTCGCGCGTGGCCGCGCAGCATTCGCAATGCTACGCGTCGTGGTACGCGCATTGCCCGGGCCTGAAGGTGATCGCGCCCTGGTCGGCGGCCGACGCCAAGGGGCTGCTCAAATCAGCGATCCGCGACCCGAACCCGGTGATCTTCCTGGAAAACGAAATCCTGTACGGCCAAAGCTTCCCGGTGCCGCAGGACGCCGATTTCGTGCTGCCGATCGGCCGCGCCAAGATCGAGCGCCCGGGCAAGGACGTCACCATCGTCGCCTTCTCGCTGATGGTGGGAACGGCGATGAAGGCGGCCGAGGCGCTGGCCGAAGAGGGCATCGAGGCCGAGGTCATCAACCTGCGCACCCTCAGGCCGCTCGACATCGACACCATCGTCGCGTCGGTGAAAAAGACCAACCGCGCGGTCAGCGTCGAGGAAGGCTGGCCCTATGCCGGCATCGGCGCGGAAATCGCGGCGGTCATCATGGAGCACGGCTTCGACTGGCTCGACGCGCCGGTCGCGCGCGTCAGCGGCGTCGACGTGCCCATGCCCTATGCCGCCAATCTGGAGCGCATGGTCGTGCCGCAGCCCGACCGCATCGCAGCCGCCGCCAAGGCGGTGCTGTACCGGAACTGAGGGGCGGAGGACGCGTCATGCCGACCAACATCCTGATGCCCGCGCTGTCGCCCACCATGACCGAGGGCAAGCTCGCCCTGTGGCGCAAGAAGGAGGGCGACAAGGTCAAGGCCGGCGACGTGATCGCCGAGATCGAAACCGACAAGGCGACGATGGAAGTGGAAGCGGTGGACGAGGGCACGCTGGCGCGCATCGCCGTGCCCGCGGGCACCGAGGGCGTGAAGGTCAATACCGTCATCGCCGTGCTGGCCGAGGAAGGCGAGGATGTAAAGTCGATTGCGATGGAGCCGTCGCGCGCGGCCGCCCCGCCAACCCCGCGCGCGCCGGCTCAGGCCGCCGCAGCACCAATGCCAAAGCCCGCATCCGCTCCGCAACCCGCCGCGCCCATACCCTCGCGCGCCAACGGGCAGGACGGACGCAGCTTTGTAAGCCCGCTCGCCAAGCGCATGGCGCAGCAGGCCGGCATCGACCTGAAATCGGTGCGCGGCAGCGGTCCGCACGGGCGCATCGTCAAGGCCGATATCGACGGGGTTTTGTCTGGTAGCCCCTTGCGGCCAGCCGCCGCGCCAACCCTGGCCGCTCGGGGCCAGGCTCCCACCGTCGCGCCGGCGGGCGTGTATCTGCCCTCGGCCGGCGGGATGCCGCCCTACGAGGAAATCCCGCATTCCACCATGCGCAAGGTCATCGCCCAGCGCCTTGTGCAGTCCAAGCGCGACGCGCCGCATTTCTATCTGTCGATCGACTGCCAGATCGACGCGCTGCTGAAGCTGCGCGCCGACCTCAACGCCCGCGCGCCCAAGGACGGGCCGGGCGCCTATAAACTGTCGGTCAACGATTTCGTCATCAAGGCGGCGGCGTTGGCGCTGATGAAAGTGCCCGCGGCCAACGCGATGTGGACCGATCAGGCGCTCCGGCGCTTCAAGTCGGCGGATATTTCGGTCGCCGTGGCGATCGCCGACGGGCTTATCACGCCGATCGTGCGCAACGCCGAGACCAAGGGCTTGAGCGCGATCTCGAACGAGATGAAGGATTTGGCCGAGCGCGCGCGCGCCGGCAAACTGCGCCTGGAGGAATTCCAGGGCGGCACGTTCTCGATCTCGAACCTGGGCATGTACGGCATCCGCGAGTTCTACGCCGTCATCAACCCGCCGCAGGCCTGCATCCTGGCGGTGGGGGCGGGGCAACAGCGCCCGGTGGTCAAGGATGGTGCGCTCGCCATCGCCACGGTGATGACCTGCGGGCTGTCGACCGACCACCGCGTGGTCGACGGCGCGATCGGCGCCGACTTCATGGCCGCGTTCAAGAAGCTGATCGAAGACCCGATCCAGATGATGCTCTAAGGAGGGCGCGATGGCCGATGGCGTCCGCATCAACCTCGCCGACAAGTTGTCCACTTTCTCCGAGCATTGGTCGCAACGGCTGGTCGACACGGTCGATGACTACGAAGTGAAGGTCGCCAAGATCAAGGGCGACTTCGTGTGGCACAAGCACGACGATGCGGACGAACTGTTCGTCGTGATCAAGGGCAGCTTCCGCATGGACTTCCGCGACCGTCAGGTCGTGCTGCGCGCAGGCGACATCATCGTCGTGCCACGGGGCGTCGAGCATAAGCCGTTCGCCGAAGAGGAATGCGAAATCATGCTGCTGGAGAAACGCGGCGTGGTGAACACGGGCGATGCGGCGCCGAGCACGTACACCAAGCCGGTGGTCGGGAAGGTTTAACGGCATGGCCGATGCTTCTTTCGACCTGGTCGTGGTGGGCGGGGGGCCGGGCGGATACGTCGCCGCGATCCGCGCCGCGCAACTGAAGATGAAGGTCGCGCTGGTCGAGCGCGAGCATCTGGGCGGCATTTGCCTGAACTGGGGCTGCATTCCGACCAAGGCGCTGCTGCGCTCGTCCGAGCTGTTCCACACCATGCGGCACGCCGAGGCCTATGGCCTCAAGGCCGAGGGTCTGTCCTTCGACGTCGAAAAGATCGTCAAGCGCTCGCGCACCGTCGCGGGCCAGCTCTCGAAGGGCGTCGGCTTCTTGCTCAAGAAAAACAAAGTCATGGTGTTCGACGGCGCGGCAAAGCTCGCGGGCAAGGGCAAGCTCGCGGTGACGAAGGACGGCAAGCCGGTCGCGGAGCTCACGGCCAAGCACATCGTGCTGGCGACCGGCGCGCGCGCCCGCTCGCTGCCGGGCATGGAGCCCGACGGCAAGCTGGTCTGGACTTATAAAGAGGCGATGGTGCCGCCCGCCATGCCCAAGTCGTTGCTGGTGATCGGCTCGGGCGCGATCG
>JAHFPH010000133.1 GCA_023266845.1 Rhodospirillaceae bacterium | reverse complement strand
CGTTTTTGTCGACCGCGCAGACCTGGGTGGTGTCGGCCGGCACCTTGGCCTTGAAGCGCGGCACATGGGTTTTCTCGCCGCGCTCGATGCGCTCGGCCATTTTTGCCGCGTGTTCCTTCGAGGCCAGCAGCTCCACCGGCACCTTGACGAATTTCGGATCGCCGACGTGGTTTTCGCGATCCACCGCGCCGATCTTCATCGCCTCGGCCACCGTGGCGATATAGGCGGGCGAGTTGTGGCCCATCGCCTTGAGGTCGAAATTTTCCAGGATGTTCAGCATCTCCAGCAGCATCACGCCGCCGCCCGGCGGCGGGTTGGTGGCGACGCGACAGCCGCGATAGCTGCCCCACAGCGGCGCCGCGTCCTCGACCCGGCATTGCGCCAGGTCGTCCATCGACAGCAGGCCGGCATGGTCTTCCATGTCGGCGGCGATTTGCTGCGCCAGCTCGCCGGAATAGAAATCCCCGGCGCCCGTCCGGGCGATGCGGCGGTAGGTTCTGCCCATGTCGGGGTTGCGCAGAATCTCGCCCGCGTCGTACAGCCAGCCGCCGCGCTTGAGGTAAATCTTGCGGGTCGCCGGCAGGCGCGTCAGCAGCTCCTTGTTCGAGGGGCTGCTTTCGGTCGGCACCTGGTTCCAGTACGCGGATACGTGCGGGCGCACCATGAATCCGTCTTCGCAATAAGGGATCGCGCGGCCCAGCAGGTCGGCGAGTTTCATCGTTCCGAAGCGCTGGAGCGCCGCGTCGAGCGCGCGCAGCGTCATGGGCGTGGCGATCGCGCCGTAGCCGATCTCGTTGGTCTGGCCTTTGAGCGTGAAGCCGAACCCGTCTTCCGCCTGGGCGACGATCAGGTCGGCCCACATGTCTTCGCGCGCGGCCAGCGGCGCGCGGCCATAGAAATCGAGGCAAAGATGCGCGCCGTTGCGCGGGTCGTAGAGATGCAGGCTGCCGAACCCGGCGATGCCGCACATCTGCGGGTCAACCGCGGTCTGCACCAGGGCCGTCGCCACCGCCGCGTCCACGGCGTTGCCCCCGGTCTTCAGAACCTCCGCCCCCGCCTCCACAGCCTCGGGCTGCGCGGCGCAAACCATGCCCTGGGTCATGTCCCCGTACCCCCTCTACTTCGCCCATCCATCTTACAGGATTGGCGCGATTTGCAATTTCCTCTACAACACGGAAGGAAGAGGATTTTCGCTATGCCCGCGGAATCAAAGCAAGACCGTCTGCGCCTGAGGGCCGAGGACGACGAGGACCTGACCGTCATCTCGGCTTGTTTGCAGGACGCCGTGGTGATGGTCGGCGACATCGCCTATCTGCCGGCCGAGCGACGCTTGGCGATGGTGGTGAACCGCTTCCGCTGGGAGGGCGGCGCCGCCGGCAATCCCGGCAACGAGCGCGTGCTGGCGGGCTTGTGCCTGGAATCCGTGCGCGGCGTGCGCGTCCAGGGCATCGACCGCGCCCGCAAAGAGGGGCTGCTGTCGGTGCTGGCGGTGCGGCGCATGCCAGGCGCGGGCGGCGAATTGCTGATAGAGATCGTGTTTTCCGGCGGCAAGGCGCTGCGCGTCGACGCCGACAAGGTTTCCGCCCGGTTCGAGGATCTGGAGCAGCCCTACCCCACGCCCTGGCGGCCCATCCATAAACTGGACGAGACCCCCTAACCCCTCTACAACCCCGGCGTTATGCGCGCCCGGAAACACGTAAACGACTCGGATTCCATCACCCTGGCCCTGCCCAAAGGCCGGGTGCTCGACGCCGTGTTGCCGGTGATGAAGCGCGCGGGCATCGTGCCCGAGAAGGGCTTGAGCGACCCCGACGACCGCCGCCTGCGCTTTTCCACCTCCGTACCCGGCCTGTCGATCGTGCTGGTGCGCAGTTTCGACGTCGCCACTTTCGTGGCCTTCGGCGCGGCCGAGCTGGGCGTGGCCGGCAACGACGTGCTGATGGAATTCGACTATCCCGAGATCTACGCGCCAGTCGATCTGAAGGTCGGGCATTGCCGCCTGGCGGTGGCCGAGCCCAAGGCGATGCTCGGCGGCGACGATCCGCAGCGCTGGAGCCATATCCGCATCGCCACCAAATATCCCGAGCTGACAAAAAAGCATTTCGCGCGGCGTGGCGTGCAGGCGGAATGCATCAGGCTGTCCGGCGCGGTGGAGCTGGCGCCGTCGATGGGCTTGAGCGAGCGCATCGTCGATCTGGTGCAGACCGGGGAGACTCTCAAGGCAAACGGTCTGGTCGAGGTCGAGCAGATCGCCGAGATCACCTCGCGCCTGGTCGTGAACCGCGCGGCGCTGAAAACGCGGCCGGAAGAGCTGAACCAATGGATCGCGCGCTTCCGCGAGGCGGCCGATGCTTAGACTCGACGCCAAAGCCGCGGATTTCGCCAAGCGATTCGATGCGTTCGTGCGGGTGCGGCGCGAAGCGCCTGAGGACGTGGTGCAAGCGGTCGCCGGAATTCTCGCGGATATCCGCCGGCGCGGCGACACGGCGCTGCTGGAAGCGACGAAGAAATTCGACCGGCTGAACGCCGCCGCGGTATCGGCGCTGCGCGTGAGCGAGGCGGAGATCGAGGCGGCGTCGGCGCAAGTGCCGGCCCGGACCCTGGCGGCGCTCGACCTAGCCGCTGGGCGCATCGAGGATTATCACCGCCGCCAGAAGCCCGAGGACAAGTCCTGGCGCGACGAGGCGGGGGTCACCTTGGGCTGGCGCTGGACGCCGGTGGCTTCGGCCGGCATCTATGTGCCGGGCGGCACGGCCGCCTATCCGAGCTCGGTGCTGATGAACGCGATTCCGGCCAAGGCCGCGGGCGTCGAGCGCGTGGCGATGGTTGTGCCCGCGCCCGACGGAAAGCTGAATCCGCTGGTGCTGGCGGCGGCGAAACGCGCGGGCGTCGCCGAGATCTGGCGCATCGGCGGGGCACAGGCGATCGGCGCGCTCGCCTACGGCACCGAGACCATAAATCCGGTGGACAAGATCGTCGGGCCGGGCAACGCCTATGTGGCCGAAGCCAAGCGCCAGGTGTTCGGCGTCGTGGGCATCGACGCCATCGCGGGCCCGTCGGAAATCCTTGTCGTGGCGGACCGGAACAACGACCCCGACTGGATCGCGGCCGATCTTCTGTCCCAGGCCGAGCATGACCCCGCCTCGCAATGCGTGCTGATCGCCGACGACGCGAAGTTCGCCGACGCGGTGACGCGCGCGGTGGACGAGCATCTGAAGCGCCTGCCCCGCGCCGAGACCGCACGGCAAAGCTGGCAGGCGCATGGCGCGGTGATCGTGGTCGGCAATGTCGAGGCCGACGCGCCGGCGCTGGTCGACGCCATCGCGCCCGAGCATGTCGAGCTGGCGGTGGCCGATCCCGAAACCCTGGCGCGGCGCATTCGCAACGCCGGCGCCATTTTCATGGGCCGTTACACGCCCGAGGCGCTCGGCGATTACGTCGCCGGATCGAACCACGTGCTGCCGACCTCGCGCGCGGCGCGCTTCGCCTCGGGCCTGTCGCTGCTCGACTTCATGAAGCGCAGCTCCATCGTGGGCGGCGACGCCGCTTCCACCGCCGCGATCGGCCCCGCCGCGATCGCGCTGGCCGAGGCCGAGGGACTGGACGCGCACGCCTTGTCCGTGAAACTGCGCCTCAAGCCGCGATGAGCGGCGCCCATAAAGAATCGCCGCGATGAGCGGCGCTGAGCAGCGCCGCGACCGCATCGCCGTCATCACGCTGGATGAGAAAAGCGTGGTGCGCCGCGCACCCGAGATCGAGCACGAACGCGCGGTCGCGATTTTCGACCTGACCGAGGACAACAGTTTTGCGCTGGTTCGGGGTGCGCGCGGGCCGTACGCGCTGCATTTGGCGATCGAGGACAACCGGTTGGTGCTGGACGTGCGCGCGCAAAACGATCAGGCGCTGGAAAAGGTGGTTTTGCCGCTGAGCCAGTTCCGCAAGCTGATCAAGGACTACTTCCAGATCTGCGAGAGCTATTTCGACGCCATCAAGCATTCGGCGCCCTCGAAGATCGAGGCGATCGACATGGGCCGCCGCGCGCTGCACGACGAGGGCTCGGGCATTTTGCGCGAGCGGCTGCAGGACAAGCTGCAGATGGATCTGGCCACCGCGCGCCGGCTGTTCACCCTGGTCTGCGTGCTGCACGTCCGGGGCTAACGTCGGTGCCCCCGCTGCCATCCAGCGTGCTGTTCGCCTGTACCGAAAACGCGATCCGCTCGCCCATGGCCGAGGCGATGCTGAAAAAGCTGCATGGCAAGCGCGTCTACGTGGATTCCGCGGGCTTGCGCGCCGGCCAGATGGACCCGATGGCGCAGGAGGTGTTGGCGGAGATCGGCATCGACGTGTCCCGGCACAAGCCCAAGACATTCGACCAGCTGGAGGACGGGTTCTACGACCTGATCATCACGCTGTCGCCCGAGGCGCAGCACCGCGCGGTGGAATTGACGCGCACCATGGCCTGCGACGTGGAGTTCTGGAATACGTTCGACCCGACCATCGTGGAAGGCACGCGCGCGCAGCGCTTGGAGGCGTTCCGCCAGGTGCGCGACACGCTGTTGAAGCGGATCAGGGAAAGATTTCCGAGCGAGGAAAGCTGACCTGCGCCTATGCGCCTTGCAGCTCCCCCTCGTTCTTCGCGTCGATCACCTTGCGCACGATATCGTAGCCGAAGCCGGCGCGGGCCAGCGCCGCCATCTCGCGCATGCGCCGCTCCTTGCGCCCCGCTGTCTTGCCGAACGGCCCCAGCCTTCGCTTGCGCGCCAACGCGATGGCGGCGCTCAAGTCCGCCTCGCCCCCGGCGCCGCCGGTCTCGTCCAGCGCCGTGTCGGCGGTATCGGCGTCCACGCCTTTCTGCCTCAGCTTCAATTTGATCTTGCGCGACGAGGCACCCCGGCGGCGCAGGCTGGACGATAGGGCTTGCGCATAGGCGCGGTCGTCCACCAGTTTCGCGTCCACATAGCGCCGGATCAGCGCGTCCACCCAGCCAGCGCCCTGCTTGCGATCGCCACCCTCAATGCGCGACCAGCGGTCGACCCGGCGCATCAGCACGCGGCGCAGATTTTCCGCCGAGCTGGCGTAGCGCTCGAGGTAATAGAGCGCCGCCTTTTCCAGCAACTCCGGCGTCACCGGTTTGGGGCCGCCCGATCCGCGCCGCGGGAACGACATGCGCGCGACGATGCCACGACTTACTACCCAAAGCCACTTCTTGCCGAACCTCGCGCCAGGGTCTATGACGCGCGCTCCGGGGAGACGACGCCATGCCCGAACCGCGCCGATTCGCCGCCGTCAACTGGCTGGGAACGTGGACGCTGTACCAGAAAGAGGTGCGGCGTTTCATCAATGTCGGCACCCAGACCATCGCCGCGCCCGTCGTCACCACGCTTCTGTTCCTGGCGGTGTTCGTGCTGGCGCTGGGCAGCGGCAGCATGGCGGTGGCGGGGGTGCCGTATATGCAGTTCCTGGGGCCCGGCCTTGTCGTGATGGCGATGACGCAGAACGCCTTCACCAACTCGTCGTCCTCGCTGGTGATCGCCAAGGTGCAAGGCAGCATCGTCGACCTTCTGATGCCGCCGCTGAGTCCGGCCGAGCAGACCGCGGCGCTTGCGTTGGGCGGGTTGACGCGCGGGCTAGTGGTGGGAACGGCGGTCTGGCTCAGCATGGCGCCGTTCGTGGGCATCCACGTGCACAGCGCGTTTTTCACGCTGTACCACGCGGTCATGGCGTCGCTGATGATGTCGCTGCTGGGCGTGGTCGGCGGGTTATGGTCGGAGAAATTCGACCATCTGGCGGCCGTGACCAATTTTGTGGTCACGCCGCTGGTGTTCCTTTCGGGCACGTTCTATTCGACCGAGCGCCTGCCCGAGCCGTGGCTGACGCTGGCGCATCTCAACCCGTTCTTCTACATGATCGACGGGTTCCGCTACGGCATGACCGGCCATGCCGACGGGTCCTTAAGCGCGGGCCTGGCCGTGATGGCGGGCACCGCGGGGTCGCTGGCGTTGCTGGCGCACCACCTGTTCAAGATCGGGTATAAACTCAAGCCGTAGGACTGCACTCAAAAGGGGGAAAGCGTGGAGCGCCGATTGGCTGCGATCCTGGCCGCCGACGTGGCTGGCTACAGCCGGCTGATGGGCGCGGACGAGGCGGGCACGCTGGGCGCGTTGACCCGCCATCGCCAAGAGCTGATCGAGCCGGCGGTCGCGCGGCATCGCGGGCGCGTCGTCAAGCTGATGGGCGACGGCATCCTGGTCGAGTTCAACAGCGTGGTCGAAGCGGTGGGCTGCGCCGCCGAAATCCAGCGCGGCATGACCGAGCGTAACGCCGGTGTGCCGCAGGCGCGGCGCCTGGAATTCCGCATTGGCGTGCATCTGGGCGACGTGATGGCCGAGGACGGCGACATCTATGGCGACGGCGTGAACATCGCCGCGCGCCTGGAGGGCATCGCCGAGCCGGGCGGCATCCGCATCTCGCGCCAGGCCTACGACCAGGTCGAAGGCAAGCTAGAGCTGGGCTTTCGCTCGCACGGGCCGCAGACCCTGAAGAACATCGCGCGGGCGGTCGAGGTGTTCGCGGTCGACCTTGGCGGCGCCACGAGCAAGCCGCGCGCGGCGGCGGCGATCCAGGAAATCAAGTATTGCCGCACCGCCAAGGGCGTGCGCCTGGCCTATGCCGCGGTCGGCTCGGGCCCGCCGCTGGTGAAGGCCGCGAACTGGCTGAATCATCTCGAATACGACTGGGAAAGCCCGGTTTGGCGCCACGTGCTGCACGGGCTCACACGCGAGCGCACGCTGATCCGCTACGACGCGCGCGGCAACGGCATGTCCGACTGGGATGTGGATGAAATTTCGTCCGAAGCCTGGGTGCGCGACCTGGAAACGGTGGTGGAAGCGGCGGGTATCAAACGATTCCCGCTATTGGGCATTTCACAGGGCTGCGCCGTGTCGATCGCCTATGCCGTGCGGCACCCCGAGCGCGTGTCGCATCTGATTCTGTACGGCGGCTACGCGGCGGGGTGGAACACCGGCGGACACGGCGCGGCAGCCAAGGAAGCGGGCCAGGCGCTGATGACCCTGGCGCGGTTGGGCTGGGGCAAACCCGACGCGGCGTTCCGGCAGATCTTCACCTCGCAGTTCATGCCCGACGCCACCAAGGAGCAGGCGGATTGGTGGAACGAGCTGCAGCGCAAGGCCACCTCGCCGGAATGCGCCGTGCGTCATTTGAAAGCCATGGGCGACGTGGACGTGACCGAATTGCTGGGCCGGGTGACGGCGCCGACGTTGGTGATGCACGTACGCGGCGACGCCCGCGTGCCGTTCGAGGCGGGACGCCGCATGACCGCGGGCATCCCCGGCGCGCGCTTCGTGGCGCTGGAGGGCCGCAATCACCTGTTCCAGGAAAACGAACCCGCGGCGCAGCGTTTCTTCGAGGAGCTCAGGCTGTTCCTGAAGGATTGACGCGGCTTGCCTTCCGGCGCGCGTTCCGGCGATAACAACGCCATGACCGACAAGAAAAACCCGCCGCCGCTTACGGGCGTGCGGGTGCTCGACATCTCGCGCATCCTGGCGGGGCCGTGGTGCACCATGATCCTGGGCGACATGGGCGCCGACGTGATCAAGCTGGAGCCGCCCGGCGCGGGCGACGACACGCGCAACTGGGGCAAGCGCCTGGCGGGGCTGGAGAGCACCTATTACCTCGCCGCCAACCGCAACAAACGCGGCATCGCCGTCGATCTCGCCAAGCCCGAGGGCCAGGCGGTGGCGCGGGCGCTCGCGCAAAAAAGCGACGTGCTGGTGGAGAATTTCAAGCTGGGGGGCCTGGACAAGTTCGGGCTCGGCTACGCCGCCCTGTCGCAGATAAATCCGCGCCTGATCTATTGCTCGATCTCGGGTTACGGGCGAAACAGCCCGACCGCCGCGCGCGCGGGCTACGACGTGGTGATCCAGGGCGAAAGCGGCATGATGTCGGTGAACGGCGCGCCGGGCGGCCCGCCGGTGCGCATGGGCGTGGCGGTCGCCGACCTGACCGCGGGCATGTACGCGGCCCAGGCGGTGCTGGCGGCGCTTTACGCGCGGACCAACACGGGGCGCGGGCAGCATATCGACCTGGCGCTGATCGACTGCGCCATGGCGATCCTGGCCAACAACGCCTCTTCGGCGCTCAACACCGGCATAGCACCGCTGCGCTACGGCAACGCGCATCCCGACATCGCGCCCTATCAGACCTTCGCCGCCCTTGACGGCGAGGTGGTGGTGGCCGTGGGCAACGACGCGCAGTTCCGCCGGTTCTGCGACATGCTGGGCTTGGGCGCGCTGGCCGACGATCCGCGCTTCGCAGGCAACGCCGCGCGCAGCAAGAACCGCGACGCCTTGACGGCGGCGCTGGCAAAACCGATCGCGGGCAAGCCGCGCAAGCACTGGATCGCGGCGATGCTGAAATCGGGCGTGCCGGGCGGCGAGGTGCGCGATCTGGTCGAGGCGCTGGGCAGCCCCGAGGCGCGGGCGCGGCGCATGACGCGCGAGGTGCCGCATCCCACCGCCGGCACGGTCAAGCTGATGGCCTCGCCGCTGAATTTCTCGGATACGAAGGTGCGCGACCCCCAAGCGCCGCCGACCCTCGGCCAGCATACCGACGAGGTGCTGAAAGAGGTGCTGGGGATGGCCGCGGCGGAGATAAAAACGCTGAGGGATAAGGGCGCGGTGGCTTAAACCCTCACCCTCCCGCCGCTTCGCGCCGGCCCCCTTCCCTCTCCCATCTGCGATGGGAGAGGGTGCCGAGCGGCAGCGAGGCGGGTGAGGGCAATCACCCCTTCCCGTCCAGATACCTCGCCTTGAGATGCGCCTTGAAAGCGGCGTCGGAG
>JAHFPH010000132.1 GCA_023266845.1 Rhodospirillaceae bacterium | reverse complement strand
CGCCAGATCGTCTCCGAGGCCGAGCAAGCTTTCGATAGCGCCGCCACCAGATCGGCGGGAAGTGCCGTGGCCGCAATCCAGGCGCGGCGCATCTCGCGCAGATTGGCCTGCTGCCAAGGGCTTAAAGTCTTCGCCTCGCCGGAGGCCCGGTCCAGCAATTCGCCGAGTGCGGGATGCGTCAGCAGCTCATGGGCCGTGACCTTGAGCGCGGCGAGCTGCTCGGCGCGCGCCGCGGCCCCGCCCGGCGGCATCATCGTGGACATATCCCAGTGCAGCACGCCCGCGGCCTCGCTTAGGGCGTTCAATCGCGCGAAGCGGGATTCGAGGCCACGATAGGCGGACATGTCCTCTCCATACAGAGTCATGGCCGGGCCTGGCCCGGCCCGGCCATGATGCGGCGAGCGTCCTGCGCCGCCGGCGCGCTTCTATCCTTCCAGGATGAAGGTCAACTCCATCGTCACCCGGTATTCGGCGATCTTGCCTTTCTCGACCTTAGCCTTCTCCTCGATCACTTCGAGGCCGGTGATACCGCGGATCGTCTTGGCGGCGCGGGCAAGCCCGCTTTTCACCGCGTCCTGGAAGCCTGTCCGGGACGAGGCGGTGATCTTGGTAACGCGTGCGACGGCCATCATGTCCTCCCTGTTTTCCGTGCCGGGCGGTTCGCGCGCGCCCGGCCGGCTGAGTTTAGCCCCGCGCAGCCGTTCTTGTCGCGCCGCGGCCCCGCCCTACTCCGCCTTCATCGACCTGAGCACGTAGATCACCACAAGCGCTATGGCCAGCGCGTACCAGGTGAGCGCGTATTGCAGGTGATTGTCGGGCAGCGCCGCGTCGGAGAACCCGCCGACCGGCAACCCGCCGGGGTTGGGCGCGGGGCCCGCCTCGATCAGCACGGGCAGCGTGTTCGCCAGTTTCGCCGCGCGCGCCATCGCCGGCAGATCGGCCGAAAACCAGAAATTCCCCTCTTCCTGGTTCTTGGGCGTGAAAATGCCCGGCGGCGCCGGCAGCCGCGCGGTGCCCGTTATCGAGGCTTGGCCTTCAATAAGCCCCTCGGCGCGGCTTTGCGGCAGCTTGCGGTCGATTGGGACCCAGCCGCGGTTCACCAGTACCGCGGAACCGTCGGCGCGCAGCAGCGGCGTCACCACGTGATAGCCGGGCTGGCCGCCGCGCACACGGTTCGCCAGATACAGCTCGCGGTCGTTGAGGAAGCGTCCCGTGGCCTGCACGCGGCGGAAATCGAACGATTGCGGGTCGGCGACGGAGGCGGGCAGGACCAGCGGCGGGGCGCCAAGCCGCGCCGCCCGCTCGGCGATCAGCGCGCGCTTCCAATGCATGCGCTCGATCTGCCAGGTGCCCAGCGACAGCAGCACCGCCACGCCGACCAGCGCCGCCGCGCTTAGGCCCCAGCCGGGCCGGAAACGGCGGCGAGCAGTGTCATTGATCGACATGATTCGCCAGTGTACGCGATTCCTTTCCGATTTCCGTCATGGCCCGCCTCCGAGCCGGGGTTTCGCGCTTTCACTGAAAGGAAAGCGTCGATGGCCGGGACAAGCCCGGCCATGACGAGTGTGGAATGGATGCGGCAGAACGCGATTCACAATTGTCGATGCCGGTATTGCAGCGCGATCATCGTGGCCTTGAACGGGCGCAACAGCCAGATCGACCCGCCGATCACCACGGGCGGCCAGATCAGGTAATGCACCCAGAACGGCGGGTGGAACAGCAGCTCGAGGACGATCGCCAGGCCGATCACCAGCACGCTGATGACGAAGCCGACGAACACCGCCGGGCCGTCGCCGCTGTCCTCGTTCTTCAGGTTGAGGCCGCACACCGCGCAAACCGGCGCCACCGACAACAGGCCCTGGAACAGTTTTCCCCGCCCGCAGCGCGGGCAGCGGCAGCGCAGCCCGGCGCTGAACGGCGAGGCGGACGGTTTCAAATGCGCGGCCTCCGGCCGCCGGGCGTCAGCTTCCCCACCAATAGATCACGACGAACAGGAACAGCCACACCACGTCGACGAAATGCCAGTACCAAGCCGCGGCCTCGAAGCCGAAATGGTGCTCGGGCTTGAAATGGCCCTTATAGGCGCGGAACCAGCACACGGTCAGGAACGTGGTGCCGATCATGACGTGGAAGCCGTGGAAGCCCGTGGCCATGAAGAATGTCGAGGGATAGATGCCGTCCTTGAAGGCGAAGGCGGCGTGGCTGTACTCGTAGGCCTGCAAGCTGGTGAAGGCGACGCCCAAAAGGATGGTGAGGCCCAGCCCCTGCAACAGGCTTTTGCGGTCGCCTTCGATCAGCGCGTGATGCGCCCAGGTGACCGTGCAGCCCGAGGTTAGCAGGATCAGCGTGTTCATGAAGGGCAGGTGGAACGCCTCGAACGGCACGATGCCCTTGGGCGGCCACACGCCCGTGCGCACCGCGAGCGAGGCGTCGAAGAACGCCCAGAAGAAGGCGACGAAGAACATCACTTCCGAGGCGATGAACAGCGCCATGCCGTAGCGGTGGTGCAGCTGCACAACAGGGGTATGGTTGCCCTTGAACGTGGCTTCCATGATCACGTCGCGCCACCACATCCACATCGTGAAGAGAATGCCCAGAGTGCCGGGCAGGATCTTCCACGCGCCGGTCGAGTGCATCAGCGGCTCAAGCCCCTTCCCGAACATGTCGGGATGCATGTACATCACGGCGCCGAACGTCATCAGCCCGGCCGAGACCGCGCCCACCGCGGGCCAGGGGCTGGGATCGACCAGGTGGTAGGGGTGCTTTTGCGCGTGGGCGGTGTCGGCGGGCATTCTTTCAATCTCCCCAAATCGAGCTTGTCGATTGCATTCGAGGCGCATTCATCGTTTTCGTCATGGCCGGACTTGTTCCGGCCATCCACGTCGTCACGATATACCGCTGCCCCGACGTGGATGGCCGGGACTCGCGCTCGTTGGCGCGGCCCGGCCATGACGGCCTTGGGAATGAACGCAGACGAGGCATTTCAATTCACCGGCTTCGCGGACATGGCCGCCGAACTCGTCTTCGGCTCGGTCTTCACGCGGAAAAACGTGTAGCTCAAGGTGATGGTGGTGACGTCGTCTAGGTTGCGGTCTTTCGCCATCTCGGGATCGACGAAGAAGCTGACGCCGAGATCGGCGCTTTGGCCGGGCTCCAACCGCTGTTCGGTGAAGCAGAAGCATTGCAGCTTGTCGAAATAGAGGCCGGCTTTTTCCGGCGTCACGTTGAACGTGGCGGTTCCCACGATCGTCTCGCCGGTCAGGTTGCGGGTGCGGTAGAAGGCGAGCGTTTGCTCGCCCAGCTTCACTTGCAGCTCTTTTTGCGCCGACTTGAACTCCCAGCTTAAGGCCGGATCGGTGTCGGCGTTGAAGCGCACCGTAACCAGGCGATCGAGCGTGCGGTCGGGCGCCCGGTCGGCGCGCGCGGTGGCGCCGCCATAGCCCGTGGCCTGGCAGAACATGCGGTAGAGCGGCGCCGAGGCGAAGCTTAGGCCCGCCATGCCGGCCACGAATCCGGCGCAGACCAGGGCCAGGCGCCGGTTGCGCCGGCGCATCGCGGCGCCCGCGCTCATCGCCCGCCCCTCACTGGCTCATCACGTTGCCGCCCAGGCGCACGATGGTGATCAGATAGAACAGCAGCGCGAATCCCGCCAGCACCAGGAATAGGACGATGTTCTTGCGCCGTTGCCTGCGATGGGCGTCGCCTTTCCATTTTCCGCCATCCTCCCCGCTCATCCCAAGATGGTCCGGTCCGCGATCATCGCGGCGAACAGCACGAACAGATACAGGATCGAGAAGCCGAACAGCCGCATGGCGGTCTTATTGGCGCGGTCGAACATCAGCCGCAGCGCGAGCGCCATGAAGGCCGCGCCCATCGCCACGGCGACGCCGAGATAGATCCAGCCGTTCACGCCCAGCCACCACGGGCTGAGTGAGGTCGGGGCCAGCAGCGCGGCATAAATCACGATCTGCCGCTTGGTCGCGGCGTCGCCCGCCACCACCGGCAGCATCGGCACGCCGGCGCGCGCGTAGTCCGAATTGCGCACCAGGGCCAGCGCCCAGAAATGCGGCGGCGTCCACATGAAGATGATCAGGAACAGCGCGACCGAGGCGAGATCCACCCGCCCCGTGGCCGCGGCCCAGCCGATCATCGGCGGAAACGCGCCGGCCGCGCCGCCGATCACGATGTTCTGCGGCGTGCGGCGCTTCAGCCATGCGGTATAAACGAAGACATAGAACAGGATGGTCAGCGTCAAAAGCGCGGCGGCGACGTAGTTGACCGCCAGGCCCATCACCATGACCGAGGCCAGCGCCAGCACCACGCCGAAGCCGAGCGCGTCGCCGGGCTCGACCCGGCCCCTGGGCAGCGGACGCTCGCAAGTCCGCTGCATGACCGCGTCGATGTCGCGGTCGTACCACATGTTGATGGCCCCGGACGCGCCGGCCGCGACCGCGATGCTTAGGACCGCCACGGCGGCGAGGAACGGATGCATGTGCCCGGGCGCGAGATACAGGCCCGCGAAGCCGGTGAACACCACCAGCGACATGACGCGCGGCTTCAGCAGCGCCACGAAATCGCCGACGCCCGCCTCGTTCTTGAGAACGGCGGCGGGTGCAGCGGTGTTCATCGACAGATCGGACATGCGCCGTTACGCCCCCGCTCAATGCCCTTTCGCGGGCTCGATGCGCGGCAGCTCCTCGTAGCTGTGGAAGGCCGGCGGGCTAGGCAGAGTCCATTCCAAGGTCGTCGCGCCCTGGCCCCAATAGTTGTTCTCGGCCTTCGCCCCCGCGGTGAAGGTGCGATAGATGATGAAGATGAACAGGATCGCGCCGGCGAACGAGATGTACGAGCCGAGCGACGACACCAGGTTCCAGCCGTGGAACGCGTCGGGATAGTCGATGTAGCGCCGCGGCATGCCTTGGAGCCCCGAGAAGTGCATCGGGAAGAAGGTCAGGTTCACGCCGACGAAGGTCATCCAGAAATGGATGCGGCCGAGCGTCTCGTCGTATTTCCGGCCGCACATCTTGCCGAACCAGTAATAGAAGCCGCCGAAGATCGAGAATACGGCGCCGAGGCTCAGCACGTAGTGGAAATGCGCCACCACGTAATAGGTGTCGTGCAGCGCCAAATCCATGCCGGCGTTGGCCAGCACCACGCCGGTCACGCCGCCAACGGTGAACAGGAAGATGAAGCCGATCGCCCACAGCATCGGCGTGTCGAACTTCAAGCTGCCGCCCCACATCGTGGCGATCCAGCTGAAGATCTTGATGCCCGTGGGCACCGCGATCACCATCGTCGCCAGCGTGAAATAGGCGCGCGTGTCGACGTCGATGCCGGCCGTGTACATGTGGTGCGCCCACACCACGAAGCCCACGAACCCGATCGACACCATCGCATAGGCCATGCCCAGATAGCCGAAGACCGGCTTCTTCGAGAAGGTCGAGACGATCTGGCTGATCATGCCGAAGCCCGGCAGAATCAGAATGTAGACCTCGGGATGGCCGAAGAACCAGAACAGGTGCTGGAACAGCACCGGGTCGCCGCCGCCGGAAGGATCGAAGAACGTGCTGCCGAAATTGCGGTCGGTCAGCAGCATGGTGATGGCGCCGGCCAGCACCGGCATGGACAGCAGCAGAAGGAACGCCGTCACTAGGATCGACCACGCGAACAGCGGCATGCGGTGCAGCGTCATGCCCGGCGCGCGCATGTTGAAGATGGTGGTGATGAAGTTGATCGCGCCCATGATCGACGACGCGCCCGCCAGGTGCAGGCTGAAGATCGCCATGTCGACCGAAGGCCCGGGATGGCCCAGCGCCGACGACAAGGGCGGATAGATGGTCCAGCCCGTGCCCGCGCCCACGCCGACGAAGGCCGAGCCCAAGAGCAGGAAGAACGACGGCACCAGGAGCCAGAAGCTGATGTTGTTCATGCGCGGGAAGGCCATGTCGGGCGCGCCGATCATCAGCGGCACGATCCAGTTGCCGAAGCCGCCGATCATCGCCGGCATGACCACGAAGAACACCATGATGAGGCCGTGCGCCGTGACGATCACGTTCCACAACTGACCGTTCGGGCCGCCGTCCGGGCCGGTCAGGAACTGCACGCCGGGATCCTGCAGCTCGATTCGCATGATCACCGAGAACAATCCGCCGATGATCCCCGCGACGACCGCGAAGAACAAGTACATCGTGCCGATGTCCTTGTGATTGGTGGACAGAAGCCAGCGTCGCCAGCCCGTGGGGCTGTGGCCGTGCTCGCCTGCGTGTTCCGCGTGACCGCCGAAATAGCTCATGGTCGACTCCCTATTGTCCGGCCGGGGCTTGCGCCGCCAGTTGGCTCGCCGGCGCCGCGCCGTTCGCCGCCGCTTTCTTCTGCTGCTCGATCCAGGCGGCGAACTTCTCCTTCGACACCGCCTCGACCGCGATCGGCATATAGGCGTGGTTGATGCCGCACAGCTCCGAGCATTGGCCGTAATACACGCCCTCTTTTTCGATGTTCACCCAGGTTTCCTGCAGCCGGCCGGGCACCGCGTCCTTCATCACGCCGAAGGCGTTGATGCGCCAGGCGTGGATCACGTCCTGCGAGGTCATCAGCAGGCGGATGTTGGTGTGGACCGGCAGCACCACGCGCGAATCGACCTCCAGCAGCCGGCGTTGGCCGGGCTTCAGGTCCTTTTCGGCGATCATGTTGCTGTCGAACTTCACGTCGCCCTGGTCGGGATATTCGTACGACCAGTACCACTGGTGGCCGATGATTTTCAGCGTCATCTCGGCGTTCGCGGTCTTGTCGGTGTAGTACAGCAGCTGCATCGACGGATAGACGATGCCGAGCAGGATCAGCGTCGGGATCGCGGTCCACAAAATCTCGATCAGCGTGTTGTGCGTGGTGGCGGACGGCGTGGGGTTGGCGCGCTCGTTGAAGCGGACCATCACATAGACCAAGAGACCCAGTACGAACACCGAGATGACGGAGATGATCCACAGCAGCGCGGTATGGAACGACGCGATGCGCTCCATCGTCTCGGACGCCGGCTCCTGCAGCCCGATATGCCAGGGCAGGGGCTCGGCGGCCTCGGCCGCGCCCGAAACACCCAAGACGAGGCTGGGGACGATCGCCGCCAGAAGCGGTCCCGCAAACACGAACCAGGCCGCGGCAGGGATGGCCGTGACCAGACTGGAAAGGAATTTCCGCACCCCAATACCCTCCGCAATTCCGGCCGGGGGCCCGTTGCGCCGGACCAACCCGTTGATCCGGTTGTCAAACCGGCCGTCGATCCGCGCCTTCTCAGCCGCGCGGTAAGGACCAGCCGGTTGGCGTAACCTGTCACTATAAGGGTGTGGGGAGATAGGCGACTAAATGCCGCATCGCCGGAGCCTAAGCTCCAATAACTGCAAAGGTTTCACGGGTATCGGGGGAGGGTGATTCAAGCCCGGCGCGCCGGGGCCGGCTCGACCGCCAGCCCCAGCAGCGTCTTGAACCCCTCGGCGCCAGGCTTGGTGACCGCGACGGCGCGCGTGTCGCGCACGCGCTCGATCCAGCCTAGATCGAAGCATCGCTCGGCGATGCTGGCACCAACCGCGCCCGCGATATGCGGCCGGCGCTCGCTCCAGTCGATGCAGGGGCGGCAGAAACAGCGCTTGCCGCCGGCGGCCGCCTTCAGATCCAGGCCGAAGCGGGCGAAGAATTTATCGCCCTTGGGTGTGACGCCACCGCCGTCCGCGCCGAAGGCGATGTAGCCGCGCCGCGACAGCGCGTCGGCGATGCCCACGCCCAGCCGCCCGGCCAGATGGTCGTAGCAGGTGCGCCCGGCCCTGAGCGCTTCGTCGATGCGCGAGGTGGGGCGATGGCGCGGCGGCGAATGCAGCGCGCCGACCGCCGAGATGCCCTCGAGCATGCGCGCGATCAGCGGCGAGGCCAGGCGGTAATAGCGGTGCCGGCCCTGGCGATGCAGCGCCAACAGGCCGGCCCCGGCGAGCTTGGCCAGATGCTCGCTCGCCGTCGGGGCGCCGACGCCGGCGTGCCAGGCGAGCTCTCCCGCGGTCAGCGCCCGGCCGCCCATCAGCGCGTGCAGCATGTTGGCGCGCGCCGTGTCGCCGACCAGCGCGCCGATCTCGGCCACGGAAACCGATGAAACGTCCGCCACCATGGGCCCGAGTCTAGACGCGCGCGCGGGCGCGGTCACGCGCGAATGCTTCGGCCGCGGCCGAAACGTCTCCAGGCGACTTCCACGCCCGAGCGCGCCACAGTGCCAGCGACAACCGTCAAGGAGACCGGCCATGAAATCCTGCGACCGCGCGGCCCCGGCGCCCTTTTCCGGCTTGAAGCCGAGCCTGCTTCTGTCCGCGGTCTGGCGCCTCGGTTGCTCCTGGGCCGAGCGCCGCCGCCAACGCCTGGCCCTGGCCGCGCTCGACCAGCGCTTGTTGCGCGATATCGGGCTTACATCAGGCGAGGCCATGCGCGAGACCGACAAGCCGTTCTGGTGGGTGTAATCCGCTCGCGCCTGTCATATATATAGGGCGGTCCCTGCAGGGAGCACCCCATGTCCAATCTCGCCCACACCGACGAGTTGTTCTTCGACCGCGCCGGCCTCGACCGCGCGCGGGTCGAGCGCATCGTCGCCGAAACGCTGAACGGCGCGGACGACGGCGAACTGTTCCTGGAATGGCGGCAGTCCGAGGCCCTGGCCTTGGACGACGGCAAGATCAAGAGCGCGAGCTTCGACACCACGCAGGGATTCGGCCTACGCGCGGTGGTGGGCGACGCGGCGGGCTACGCGCATGCCAGCGAACTCAGCGAAGCGGCGATCAAGCGCGCGGCCGAAACGGTGATCGCGGTGCGTAGCGGCCATGCCGGCACTTACGCCGAGGCG
>JAHFPH010000131.1 GCA_023266845.1 Rhodospirillaceae bacterium | reverse complement strand
CTGATCCCCTATTGGAAGGATTTGGTGAAATACGCCAAGAACCAGGGGGTGAAGCGCCTGGCGCTCGAGCTGCATGGGTTCCAGAACGTCTACAACGTCGCCACGCTGCAACGTCTGCGCAATGCCGTCGGGCCGGTGGTCGGCGCGAACCTCGATCCCAGCCATCTGTTCTGGATGGGCGCCGATCCACTGATTGCCGCGCGCGCCTTGGGCGACGCTGTTTATCACGTCCACGCCAAGGACACGCGCATCGACCCGCTGCTCGGCGCCATCAACGGCACGCTCGAGACCACGCCCGGCGCGCAGTACCAGACGCGCAGCTGGAACTACATCACGCTTGGGTATGGTCACGGAGAACAATGGTGGTCGTCGTTCTGCGCGGCGCTGAACGCCGTGGGCTACGACGAGGTGCTCAGCATCGAGCACGAGGATCGCATGATGTCGCCGATCGAGGGCGTGGAGAAAAGCGTGGCGCTGCTCGAGCGCGTGTCGGTCAACCGTCCGCGCAAGCGCGCGACGAATTAGTGGCGGAACTTCGCCAGCCGCTTGGCGTGCTCGGCGTTGACCGCGCCCACGGGCGCGCGACCCCTGACGATTTCGGCCACCTGCCGCACCGTTTCGAGCGATTGATGGAACGCGGCTTGGGGCGTCAGCCCCGCGCTGTGCGGCGTGGCGATCATGTTCGGCAGGGCCGCGAGTCGCGGTGTCGGCATCTGGTCGGGATCGCGGCCCACATCCATCGCCGCACCCGCGATGCGGCCCTGCTTTAGCGCCGTCTCCAGCGCCGCCTCGTCCACCAGATTGCCGCGCGACATGTTGATGAAAAACGCCGTCGGTTTCATGCGCGCTAGGGCCGCCGCGTCCATCAGGTTCTCGGTTTTCTCATCGGCTACGGCCAGGCAGACCACGAAATCCGCCTGCTCCAGCAGTGCCGCCAGCTTCACCTGCTTGATCGTGGGCTTATCGACTTTGGCGAATGGATCGGACACCAGCACCTTCATGCCCAGCGCCACGCCCAAATCGCACAGATACCGCCCGATCGCGCCATAGCCGATCACCCCCAGCGTGCCGCCCTTCAGCTGCACGCCCATCTCCGGCCCGGGTACCTCGCCGCGGCGATAGAGCATCGCGGATTGGGTGATGCGCCGCGCCAGATCGACCATGAAACCCACGGCCTGCTCGGCCACCGCCGGCACGAAACCGGCGCTCGCTTGCGTCACCAGCACGAAGTTGCGCGAGGCGGCCTGAACGTCGATGTTGCGGATATCGACCGCGCAGCGCACGAAGGCAACAAGGCCGGGCAGAGAATCGAACACCTCAGCGGGCCCGGCGCTCTGGCGGTACGACACGATCACCTCGCAGTCCCGGGCCGCGGCGATCATTTGCTCGGGCGACCAGGATTCCTCGGTCTCGTTCAGTTTCACCTCGCCGAACTTGCGCAGGCCCGCGAGCGCCTCGTCGCCGTAATAAAGCGTGCGGGCGGCGATGGGCGAGGTCAGCAGAATGCGCGGCATGGCACGGATCACCCCAGGAAATAATGCGGAATCCACGCCGCGAGATCGGGGAACAGCACCACCAGGAACAGCACCGTCACCTCGGCGATGATGAACGCCCAGCAATAGCGGATCGTCTCGTTGTAGGTGCAGCCGGCGATGCTGGTGGCGACGAACAGCAGCACCGCGACCGGCGGGGTGGTCGAGCCGATCTGCGTCGCCATCACCATCAACAGGCCGAGCTGGAACTCGTCGACGCCGAACTTGCGCCCGATGATCACGGCGACCGGGATCAGGATGATCAGGATCGCCATGGAATCGACGAACATGGTCAGCACCAGCATGATCGCCATCAGGATCAGCAACACGGCGATCTTGGTGCCGGCGATCGCGGTGATCGCGCCCAGCACATGGTCGTTGAAATTCAGGTACGACAGCAGCCAGCCGAACGCCCCGGCGACGCCGATGATGCCCGACACGATGGCGGTGGTGACGCCGGCCTGCACGAAGATTTCGGGCAGGTCGCGTAGCTTTATCGTGCGGTAGACGAAAAACCCGACCAGAAAGCAATAGAAACAGGCCACCACGCCCGCCTCGGTGGCGGTGAACACGCCGGTCAGGATACCCCCCAGCACCAACACCGGCGCCAGGATCGCCGGCCAAACCAGCATCGCCGCCTTCAGCACCTGCTTGGCGATGAACCGCCCGCTCGTTTGCCGCAGTTCGGGATAGGCGGGGTGCAAGGAGTGCAGAAAAATCACGATCATCAACCCAATGCCGATCAGCACTCCGGGAACGATCCCGCCCAGGAACAGCCCGCCGATCGACACATTGGCCATCGATCCATAAACGATCATGGTCATGCTGGGCGGGATGATCGCGCCGATGGTGCCGGCGCAGGCCACCAGCGAGGCGGCGAAGCCGGGTTTGTAGCCGCGCGACTTCATCGCCGGCACCAGGATCGAGCCGATGGCCGAGGTGTCGGCGACCGACGAGCCCGACACGCCGGCGAAAATCATGCTGGACACCACCGAGGCGTGGCCAAGGCCCCCACGCCAATGGCCGACGATGGTCTCGGCGAACTCGACCAGGCGCTTCGATATGCCGCCGCGCGAGATCAGCTCGCCCGCCAGGATGAAATAGGGCAGGGCCAGCAGGCTGAAATTGTCCAGCATCGCGAACATTTTTTGCGGAAACAGCGCCGGCGCGACGTTGGGCGTAACCAGCATGCCCGCCAGCCCCACCATGCCCATCACCAGCAGGATCGGCACGCCGACGACGATCAGCCCCAGCAAAAACGTGAACAGCGCGATCAGCATCATGGCGCGCCGCCCTTGCCGATCGGCTCGCCGCCAAGTCCGAAATGCGCCAGCAAGCGCCGCACGGCCACCAGCGCCAGATACGCGGCGCCGATCACCATGCCGGAATAAACCCAGTCCATGCGCAGGCCCAGGCCCGGGCTGTCCTGGAACTTCGCCACTTCCATCAAGCGCAGCGTGTAGAAGCCAATCGCGGCGGCCATCGCCAGCCACAACAGCTCGACCAGAATGCCGATGACGCGCTGGACGGGCTTGGGCATCATGTTCAGCACCACGTCCATGCCGATATGCGCGCCGCGCCGGTACGCCACGGGAATCGCCAGGAACGCCATCCAGATATGGCCGAATTTCTGGAACTCCTCGCTCCAGCTCAAGGGCAGGCCCAGCACGAAGCGGTTGAATACCTGCAAGCCCCCCACGATGGAGAAGGTCAGGAAAATCAGGAACAGCGCGAACTCGACCGTGCGGTCGACGCCGCGCATCAGCGCGCCCATGGTCGCCTGCTATGCGATGGAGGGATAGCCGACGGCGGGATCGCCGCCGCCGGCGTCGCGGTCACTTGGTCTCGCGGATGATCTTCAATAGGTCCTCGGCGCCGATCTGCTTGGCCAGGTCGTCCTGCACCGGCGAAGCCGCCTTGATGAACGGCTCCTTGTCGATCGGGTTGATGATCATGCCCTTGGCCTTCAACAGCTCCAGCGCCTCGGCGTCGCGCTGCGCCGACAGGTTGCGGTTGACGTCCTGGGCCATCTTGGCGGCCGCGGCCATCACCTGCTTCTCCTTGTCGGTGAAGCCGTCCCATTCCTTTTTCGCGCATGCGGTCACCGTGGGCCCGAACAGATGCCCGGTGAGGGTGATGTATTTCGCCACTTCGTAATACTTGCCGGTCAGCACCACGGGCGGGGCGTGCTCGAACCCGTCCAGCACGCCGGTCTGCAGCGCGGTGTACACCTCGCCGAAGGCCATCGGCGTGGCGCTGGCGCCCATCGCGTTCAGCGCCGCCACATAGGTGGGCGTCTGGATGGTGCGGATCTTCAGGCCCTTCAAATCCTCGGCCTTCTTGATCTCCTTCTTCACCGTCACGACGTTGCGATAGCCCCAGCTATCCTGCCAGCCCAGCACGACGATGTTGCGCGGCTCGTATTCCTTGGCGAGCGTCTTGCCCACTGCGCCATCCAGCACCTTGTGCGCGTGGTCGTAGCCGCGCCACATGAAGGGCAGGTCTAGCACGCCCATGCGCTTGACGAAATTGTTGTGGATCGCGGTGCCGCCGATATGGCAGGTGGCGCCGGAGCCGAGCTGCATGCCCTCGACCACCGCGCGTTCCTCGCCCAGCGCGTTGGCGGCATAGACGCGCGCCTCCAGCGTGTCCGAGTATTCGTTGATGTAGTTTTTCATCACCCACGCGACCATGTGGTTGTCGTTGCCCAGGTCGGGGGCGGTGGCGTGGGACAGCTTGACCTGCTTCTTGGCTTGCGCGGCGGCGTCGGGCGCTGCGCCCAGCGTTGCCGCCAGCGCGGCGGCAAGCCCAAGGCTAAGTAGCGGCTTTCTCCGGATCATTGCGTTCCTCCCGAGTTTGTTTTGCTTGCGGATCGGATTTTTCAGGCTGCGACGCGCGGGTGCGCCGCCGCTTGTGCCCGACGGGCGCGGCGAAAGCGGGCGCGGTGTCGCGCGCCGTGCCGGCCAGCAACAGGCGCATCGCGCGCTCGGCCTCGGCCGGGGCGTGCCGGCGGATCGCCGCCGCCACGGCCCAATGTTCCTTCAGCGAGTTCTCGTAGGACTCGCGCGCATTGGCGCTCAAGCGGAAGAACGCCAGCAGCGTGGTGCGGATCGCCTGGGCCAGCCGGCGCAGCAGGATGTTGCCGGTCGCGTCGATGATCGCTTCGTGCAATTCCAGGTCGTGGCGGCAGCAGGCCTCCACGTCGTGCGGCAGGGATGCGGCCATGGCGTGATAGGCCTGCTCGATCGCGGCGATCTGCGCCGGCGCGGCGCGCTGCGCCGCCATGCGGGCGGCGGCGGGCTCGATGATAGCGCGCACTTCCAGCAACGAAATCAAGAGCTCGGGATCGGGCTTACCCGTCGCCATCCAGCGCAGTACGTCGGGGTCCAACAGGTCCCAATCCCGGCGTTGGCGGACATGCGTGCCGCGGCGCGTGCGCGATTCAACCAGACCTTTGACCGACAGTACTTTCAGCCCCTCGCGCAGCGACGGGCGGCTGACCTTCAAGCGCTTGCCCAGCTCCGCCTCGGTTGGCAGCTGGTCGCCGGGCGCGTATTCGCCGGTCACGATCCGCCGACCCAAAAGGTTCAATACGCTGTCGGTCTTGCGGCGCGGCGCGTGCGGCGGTTCCCGGCTGTCGGATGCGCTGATCGACCACTTGCGCGCCATCTGAAGGAAGCTCCCCCGGGTTTCTTATTTTGTCTGACAAATTGTCATACAATGCCAGGTCGCGCGGCGTCAACCCGATCCACGCCGCGCCCGCGATTGCGCCCGCCCCGCCGCGGACATAGGGTTCGGACAAGAAGAACGGGTGGAGGGATCGGTCCGTGTCCAAGGGCATGCGCAAGGGGCTGACGAGCTACGGCGATCCCGGGTTCTCGCTGTTCTTAAGAAAAGCGTTCATCAAAGCGGCGGGCTATTCCGACGACGCGCTCGACCGGCCGATCGTGGGCATCGCCAACACCTACAGCGACTTCAATCCCTGCCACGGCAACGTGCCGCGGCTGGTCGAGGCGGTCAAGCGCGGCGTGATGCTCAACGGCGGCTTGCCGATGGAATTTCCCACCATCTCGATCCACGAATCCTTCGCCCATCCCACGTCCATGTTCCTGCGCAACCTGATGGCGATCGACACGGAAGAGATGATCCGCAGCCAACCGATGGATTCGGTCGTGCTGATCGGCGGCTGCGACAAGACCATTCCCGCGCAATTGATGGGGGCGGCCAGCGCCGACGTGCCGGCCATCGTGCTGCCGGTCGGTCCCATGCTGGTGGGCCACTATCAAGGCGAGATGCTGGGCGCCTGCACGGATTGCCGGCGGCTGTGGGGCAAGCACCGCGCGGGCGAGATGGACGCGGACGAGATCGAGCGCGTCAACGAGCGCCTCGCGCCCACCCAGGGCACCTGCATGGTCATGGGCACCGCCAGCACCATGGCCTGCATCGCCGAGGCGCTGGGCATGGCGCTGCCGGGCAGCGCCGCGATCCCGACCACCCATGCCGACCGGATTCGTTCGGCCGAGGACACGGGCAAGCAGGCCGTGGCGCTCACCAAAAGCGGACCGAAGCCCAGCGAGGTGCTGACCCAGGCCGCGTTCCGCAACGCGATGACCGTGCTGCAGGCCATCGGCGGCTCGACCAACGGCCTGGTGCACCTGACCGCCGTGGCCGGAAGGCGCGGCATCAAGATCGACCTGGACGAGTTCGACCGGATCGGGCGCGCGGTGCCGGTGCTTTTGGATCTGAAGCCCTCGGGCCAGCACTACATGGAGCATTTCCACTGGGCCGGCGGCCTGCCGCGCCTGATGCGGGAGATCGCGGGCGATCTGGATCTGACCGCGCGCACGGTCGCCGGCGGAACGCTCAAGGACTATCTCGACGAAGCGGAAGAGGTGAGGGGCCAGACCGTGATCCGCTCGTGCGCTAAACCGCTGAAGAAAACCGGCGCGATGGCGACGCTCAGGGGCAATCTGGCGCCGCGCGGTGCGGTGATCAAGCAATCCGCCGCCTCGCCCGAGCTGATGAAGCACACCGGGCGCGCCGTGGTGTTCGAGTCGGTCGAGGACATGACCGATCGCATCGACGATCCCAAGCTCGACGTGAACCCCGGCGATGTGCTGGTTTTGCGCAACGCCGGTCCGAAAGGCGCGCCGGGCATGCCCGAGGCCGGCTATCTGCCGATTCCGAAAAAGCTGTTGCAGCAAGGCGTGAAGGACATGGTGCGCATCTCCGACGCGCGCATGTCGGGCACGGCCTTCGGCACGATCGTCTTGCACATCACGCCCGAGGCCGCGGTCGGCGGCCCCCTTGCGCTGGTCAAGTCGGGCGACCGGATAAGACTCGATGTGCCGGAGCGGCGCATCGAATTGCTGGTCGACGAAGCGGAACTCGCACGCCGCCGCGCCGCGTTCAAAGCCCCGCCGCCGCCCCCGGGATCGGATCGCGGCTATGCCGGGCTGTTCCAGCGCACGGTGCTGCAAGCCGATCAGGGCTGCGATTTCGATTTCTGCGTGCCCGGCCGCGTCGCCGCGGGGCGCCGGGCGGCGGAGTAACCATGCCGGGCGCGGCGATGACGGCCGCCCTCTTGCGCCGGCCGGGACAAAAGCTGGTCTGCGAATGCGTCGCTCGGCCCGCGCCCCGCCCGGGCCAGGTGCTGGTCAGGGTCGCGGCCTGCGCCGTGTGCCGCACCGATCTGCATGTCATCGACGGCGAACTGCCCGATCCCAAGCTGCCGCTGGTGCCGGGCCACGAGATCGTCGGCCTGGTCGAGGCCTGCGGCGCGGGCGCGGACCGTTTCAAGCCGGGCGACCGCGTCGGCATTCCCTGGCTCGGCTGGACCTGCGGCGAGTGCCGCTATTGCCGCGCGGAGCAGGAAAATCTTTGCGACCGGGCGCGCTTCACCGGCTACCAGATCGACGGCGGCTATGCCGAGTATGCAGTCGCCGACCAGCGGTATTGCTTCGCGGTCCCCCTGAACTACGACGACGCGCACGCCGCCCCGCTGTTATGCGCCGGCCTCATCGGCTACCGCGCGCTCAAAATGGCGGGCGAAGGCGAACGCCTGGGCATCTACGGCTTCGGCGCGGCGGCGCATATCGTGGCCCAGGTCGCGGTGTGGCAGGGCCGTGCGCTCTATGCCTTCACCCGTCCGGGCGACGGATCGGCGCAGGGTTTCGCGCGCGACTTGGGCGCAATCTGGGCCGGCGATTCCGGCCAAGCGCCGCCCGAACTCTTGGACGCCGCGATCATTTTCGCGCCGGTCGGCGCGCTGGTGCCCGCGGCCTTGCGCGCGGTAGTCAAGGGCGGCAAAGTCGTATGCGCCGGCATCCACATGAGCGATATCCCGGCCTTTCCCTATTCAATTCTGTGGGGCGAGCGCCATGTATTGTCCGTGGCCAACCTTACGCGGCGAGACGCCGAGGAGTTCCTGGCGCTGGCGCCCAAGGTGCCGGTCAAGACGACGGTCGAGACTTTCGCCTTGACCGAGGTCAATGAGGCGCTGGCGCGCCTGCGCGAAGGTCGCCTCACTGGCGCCGCGGTGCTGTTGCCGCGTTAGCGATCGTAAAACGGAGGAGCGCATGACGGGCCTGCCGCTGGAAATCTCCTTCCGCAACACCGACCGCTCGCCTGCCGTGGAGAGAGTGGTGCGCCAACGCGCCCAGGCGCTGGCGCGGCATTGCGATCGGCTGATGCATTGCCGCGTGGTGATCGAGATGACCGGTCGCAGCCAGCGCAAGGGGCGCCTGTACCGCGCGCGCATCGACATGAAGCTGCCGCGCCAGATCATCTCCGTGGGCCATGCCTCCAAGGCCAATCCCGGCCATGCCGACGTGTTCCTGGCGGTGCGCCACGCCTTCGACGCGGCCAGCCGGCGCGTGCAGGACTTCTCGCGCCGCCGGCGCGGCGATGTGAAGCTGCACGAAGAGCCGCCGCACGGCCGCATCGCCCGGCTGTTTCCCGAGGACGGCTACGGCTTCGTGCGCATGCCCGACGGGCAGGAGATCTATTTCCACCGCAACGCCGTGGTCGGCGCCGCGTTCGAGAAACTGGAAGTAGGCGAAGAGGTGCGCGTCAGCGTGCACGAAGAAGAAAGCGAGAAAGGGCCGCAGGCCGGCATGGTGCGGCCGGTCGGCCGCCATCATCTGAGCCCTTCATCCGTCGGCTGATCGGCTAGTCCAGCACGCGGTCGAGCAGCCAGTTCGCCAGCTTGTGAACATGGTGCTCTTTCCACGACAGCCGCCCCGGCGGCCGGCCGGCCGCGCGCATGCCCCTCTGCTGGCGTTCGCCGATCGCGTTGTCCTCGGCGATCGAGATTTCCCAACGCCGGTAATAGGCCTTCACCGACTCGGCGAAGTCCGGCCGCGCGACCGT
>JAHFPH010000130.1 GCA_023266845.1 Rhodospirillaceae bacterium | reverse complement strand
CCAGCCTAGCGCGTTTCCTCGAACAACTCGCGCCCGATCAGCCAGCGCCGGATTTCCGACGTGCCGGCGCCGATTTCGTACAGCTTGGCGTCGCGCAGCAGGCGCCCGGTTGGAAACTCGTTGATATAGCCGTTGCCGCCCAGGCATTGCACGGCCTCGAGCGCCATCAACGTCGCCTTTTCCGACGCGAACAGGATCGCCCCGGCCGCGTCCTTGCGCGCGGTCTGGCCGCGGTCGCAGGCCTTGGCCACGGCATACACATAGGCCTTGGCCGCGTTCATGGTGGTGTACATGTCCGCGAGCTTGGCCTGCATGATTTGGAACTCGCCGATCGGCTGGTCGAACTGCTTGCGGTCGTGCAGATACGGCACCACCGCGTCCATGCAGGCCTGCATGATGCCGAGCGGCCCCGCCGCCAGCACCGCGCGCTCATAGTCCAGGCCGCTCATCAGCACGTTGACACCCTTGCCCAGCGTGCCCAGCACGTTTTCTTCCGGCACTTCGCAATCCTGAAACACCAGCTCGCAGGTGTTCGAGCCGCGCATGCCCAGCTTGTCGAGCTTCTGCGCGGTCGAAAAACCCTTCATGCCCTTCTCGATCAGGAAGGCGGTGATGCCGCGCGGCCCCGCCTTGGAATCGGTCTTGGCGTAGACCACCAGCGTGTCGGCGTCGGGCCCGTTGGTGATCCACATCTTGCTGCCGTTCAGCACGTAGCGGCCGCCCTTCTTGTCGGCGCGGGTTTTCATCCCCACCACGTCCGAGCCCGCGCCCGACTCGCTCATCGCCAGCGCGCCGACATGCTCGCCCGAGACCAGCTTGGGCAGGTATTTCTTCTTCTGCGTCGCGTTGCCGTTGCGGCGGATCTGGTTGACGCACAGGTTGGAATGCGCGCCGTAGCTCAAGCCCACCGAAGCCGAAGCGCGGCTGATTTCTTCCATCGCCACGCAATGCTCGAGGTACCCCATGCCGGCGCCGCCGTATTCCTCTTCCACGGTTACGCCCAGCACGCCCAGCTTGCCGAGCTTCAGCCACAGATCCATCGGGAAGTTATTGCTGCGGTCGATCTCGGCGGCGCGCGGGGCGATCTCGGTTCCGGCGAAGTCCGCGACCTGCTCGCGCAGCATGTCGGCGGTTTCACCCAGGTCGAAATTCAGCGTCGGCGCGCGGTTCGGGATCATGTCGGTTTCCTCTCGCTTCGACCCGCCGGCGTGTCGGATTTGCCGTGCAGGCAGATCAGCGTCTGCTGCATCACGGCGCACAGGGTCTCGCGTCCTTTGTCCACCGCGAACACGTCGATGGCAGTCACGGTCAACATGCGCCCGGGCTTGAGCACCCGCCCGCGCGCGACCAATTCCTCGCCCTTGGCCGGGGCCACCAGGTTGATCTTGTACTCCACCGTGAGGACCGAGGCATCCGCCGGCATCAGCGAATAGGCGGCATAGCCGCCGGCGCTGTCGCCGATCGTCGCCACCACGCCACCGTGGAAGAAGCCGTGTTGCTGCGACACTTCGGGGCGGTACGGCAGGCGGATTTCCACCTGCCCCGCCGCGACCGAGGCGAGCGTCGCGCCCAGATGCTTCATCGCGCCCTGGCGCGCGAAACTCTCGGCCACGCGGCGCGCGAAATCGGGATCGCGGGCGGCCATCGCCACGGCCATGGTCATTCCTCGGCCACGAATTCGCGCATCTGCCGCGCGGTCCTGAGCGCATGCCGGCGCTTGAGCGGGAGGCTGAGGAAGCGGTTGACGGCAGCGGCAAGCTCGCCCGCCGCGTCGGGCGCGGCCGCAGCCTCGGCCTTGGCCGCGAGCGTCATTTTCACCAGATGCGCCGAGACGATGAACTCGCCCACGCCGTGGTCGTAGAGCTTCTCGACCGTCTGATCGAAGAACCGCGCTGGATCGTCCGCGCGCCAAGCCGATACATCCTGCTTGCGGTCCACGTATTTGGCATTGCGGCCGATGAAGCAGGCGAGTTGCAACAAGGCGGCGGGCCAGAGCGCCGGGTCGGCTTCGGCCAGGATGCGCACGGCATTGCCGAAGGTGATGGCGTGGGTGAAGTCGAGCCAGCCGATATTGTCGGCGATCGACCCATCGGTGCGCCGTTCGTAGCTGCGGTCGAAATACAGCATCTGCGTCGCGGCTGCCCCGAGCAGCACGGGATAAATGTCCTGCGGCTTGTGCCGTGCGGACCAGTGAACCACGACGCCCATCGCCTGCTTGGCGGAATGGCCGAGGATTTCATCGGCCAACAAAGCGGGCGCTTCCTTGCCGTTGGTCCGGCCCCAGGACTTGTGTGCCTCGGCATAGAATCGGAACTCGGGCAGCAGATCCTCGCGGCCGGCATAGACCAGCGCGCGAACGAGCGACAGCAGCACCGCGCCGGCCGCGTCGCAGTCCAACCGCGCGGCAAGCTCAGTGGCTTTGACCGTATAGATCGAGGCATGGCCGAAATCCTGGTAATGCGCCAGGGCGGCGCGCCCCAGAGCGCCGCGCAAGATCGGAAGCGTCACGCCGGATTGCATTGCGCCGCGCAACAACGCCACCGCCGCCTTTTCATCCTCCGCCTCGATGGCGGCAAGGAACGCTGCCCCGTCCCAGGGCCGCGTTTCGACAGCGAAGGGGTGGCGCGTTTCACCGGCATCCTCGCCCATATAGGCGACCGCCTCGACCAGCGCGGCCAGCCGGCGCACCGGATCGTTGCTGCGCTCGCGCAGCATCACCCAATCGGCGGCGACGGCATAGGCGTGGGTCATGCCGAACTCGAACCGGTCATGCGACCATAGGATCGCGCGCGACAAGGCCGCCAGCATGTCGCCGCCGTGCAATTCCAGCCGCGCCAGCTCGCGGGTGATCCGGTCGTAGTCCTCGTCCTCGAGGGCGGTATCGAGATCGGCCAGCGCCTTGGCGCGCAAACCGGCGGGATCGGGCGCGGTCCAGTCGATCCAGACCTGCCCGGCTTCGACCTTCACCGGGTAGCGCCGCAGCGCGTCGCCGCCCACCAGCGTGGCGCCGGTCGCCAGGTTGAATTTCCAGTTGTGCCAGTTGCAGGTCAGCACGCAGTCGTCGCTCAGCGTACCCTCGCGCAAGGGGTAGCCCTCGTGCGGGCAGCGGTTGTTGCAGGCGTAAAGTCCGCGCTCGGTCGACAGCAACAGCACCTGCCGCCTGTCGACGCGCACGACAAGGCGCGAACCCGGTTGCAAGGACTCGGCCGCCGCCACCCAGCGCCAGGTCATCGCATCAACCCCGCTTTATCCCGTTTACCTGCGCGTCGACCACGGCCAAGGCGGTCATGTTGACGATGCCGCGGCTAGTGACCGACATGGTGAGGATATGGGCGGGCAGGCGCTGGCCCACAAGCATCGGGCCGATCGACTGGCCCCCGCCGGCCGTGCGCAGCAGGTTGTAGGCGATGTTGGCGGCGTCGAGCGACGGCATGATCAGCAGATTGGCCGTGCCGGTCAGGCGAGAATTGGGGAACAGGCGCTGACGGTCGTCCTCGCGGAAGGCCAGCACGGCCTGCATCTCGCCCTCGACCTCGAGCTCCGGGTCCTGGGCGCGGATCAGCGCCAGGGCGTAGCGCATGCGGCGCGACGACGCCGAGTCGTCGGAGCCGAAATTGGAATGCGACAGCAGCGCCACCTTGGGCGCAATGCCGAAACGGCGGACCTGCGCCGCCGCCATCACCGTCATCTCGGCGATGCCCTCGGCGTCGGGCTCGGGTGTGACGAACGTGTCGCAGAAGAAATACGTGCCCGTGGGCATCACCACGGCGTTCACGGCCGACAACGCGCCTACGCCCGGCGCCTTGCCGACGATGTCCAGCACGTGCTTCAGATGCGCCTGGAACGAGCCCACGGCGCCGCACAGCATCGCGTCGGCCTCGCCCCGGTGCAGCATCAGGCAGGCGATCACCGTCGGATCGCTGCGTACCACGGCGCGCGCCGCGTCGGGCGACACGCCCTTGCGCTCCATCAGCCCGTGATAGGTCTGCCAGTATTCGCGGTAGCGCGGATCGTCCTCCGGGTCGCACAGCTCGACGCCCTGGCCAGGGCGGATGCGCAGACCCAGCGTCTCGATGCGTTTCATGACCACGCGCCGCCGGCCGATGACGATCGGCTTGGCCAGGCCGTCGTCGACCGCCACCTGCACCGCGCGCAGCACGCGCTCGTCCTCGCCGTCGGCATAGACCACGCGGCGCGGGTCGCGCCGCGCGGCGTCGAACACGGGGCGCATGACCTGCCCCGAGCGGAACACGAACTGCTCCAGGCGCTGGCGATAGGCATCCAGATCGGCGATCGGGCGCGTGGCGACGCCGCTGTCCATGGCCGCCTTGGCCACCGCGGGGGCGAGATGCACGATCAAACGCGGATCGAACGGCTTGGGGATCAGGTAATCCGGCCCGAAGCGCAGATCCTGGCCGCGATAGACGTTGGCCACGATCTCCGACGATTCGGCGCGCGCCAGCTCGGCCAGCGCCTTGACGCAGGCGACCTTCATGTCCTCGTTGATCTGGGTCGCACCCACGTCCAGCGCGCCGCGGAAGATATAGGGGAAGCACAGCACGTTGTTGACCTGGTTCGGGTAGTCGGACCTTCCCGTGGCGATGATGGCATCGGGCCGCGCCGCGCGCGCCTCTTCCGGCATGATTTCAGGCGTAGGATTGGCGAGCGCCATGATGACCGGGCGTTCGGCCATCTGCTTTACCATCTCGGGCTTCAGCACGCCGGGGGCGCTTAAGCCCAGGAAGATATCGGCGCCGGCGATCGCGTCCGCCAGCTTGCGCGCCCTAGTGTCGCGCGCATAGGTCTCCTTCAGCGAGTCCATCAGCTCCTTGCGGCCCTTGTAGACCACGCCCGCGAGGTCGGTGACGGTGATGTTCTCGCGCTTCATGCCCATCTGCACCAGCAGATTGAGGCAGGCGAGCGCCGCCGCGCCCGCGCCCGAGGTCACCAGCTTGACCTTGCCGATGTCCTTTTGCACCACGTTGAGCGCGTTGAGGATCGCGGCCGACACGATGATCGCGGTGCCGTGCTGGTCGTCGTGCATCACCGGTATCTTCATGCGCTCGCGCAATTTGCGCTCGATCACGAAGCATTCCGGCGCCTTGATGTCCTCGAGGTTGATGCCGCCGAAAGTGGGCTCGAGCGACGCCACGATGTCCACCAGTTTGTCGGGGTCGGTTTCGGCGATCTCGATGTCGAACACGTCGATGCCGGCGAATTTCTTGAACAGCACCGCCTTGCCTTCCATGACGGGCTTGCCGGCCAGCGGGCCGATGGCGCCGAGGCCCAGCACGGCGGTGCCGTTGGTGACCACCGCCACCAGATTGGCGCGGGCGGTCAGCGTGGCGGCTTCGGCGGGGTTTTCGACGATGGCCTGGCAGGCGAAAGCGACGCCGGGGGTATAGGCCAGCGCCAGGTCGCGCTGCGTGCCCAGCGGCTTGGTGGGGGTGACCTCGACCTTCCCCGGCTTGGGCCAGCGGTGATAGTCCAGCGCGCTCAGGCGCAGATTGTCGGACATTGCGATCCCCCGGCGGGCGCTTCCCATCCAAGCCGGGGATGCGTCCGTCCGGCGGCATTGTCGCGGGCGCCACGACAAACCACAAGGGGTCTAAGAGCCTGAATTTACGGCAGGTTTAGCTGCTTGAGTGGTGCGGTCGAGAAGACTCGAACTTCCACAGGGTTGCCCCCACAGCGACCTCAACGCTGCGCGTCTGCCATTCCGCCACGACCGCTTAGCACCGGCCCGTCTTAAGTCCGGCGGGCCCAAGCCGGAGCTTGTCATCCGGCGGTGCGGGGGATACCAAAACCCCCATGCGCAATCAAGCCCAGAGGACCGCCGCACGAACGACCAAGCCGAGCGTAGCACCGCGCGCCCCGGAATGGCGCATCGAACATGGGCCGGTCGACTACCAAGCCGCCGTCAAGGCGATGGAAGCGCGCGTCGACGCGATCCGCGCGGGCCAGGCGGGCGAGCTGGTCTGGCTGGTCGAGCATCCGCCGGTCTATACCGCCGGCACCAGCGCCGATCCGCGCGAGCTGTTGGATGCGCGCGGCATTCCCGTGCATCGCACGGGGCGCGGCGGGCGCTTCACCTATCACGGGCCGGGCCAGCGCGTGGCCTATACGATGCTCGACCTGCGCGAACGTGGCCAGGATGTCAGGAAATTCGTCCTGGCGCTGGAGCGATGGGCGATCCTCACGCTGACCGCTTTCGGCATCAAAGGAGAGAGACGCGCGGGCCGCGTGGGCATCTGGGTCGATCGCGGCAGCGGACGCGAAGACAAGATCGCGGCGATCGGCGTGCGCGTGCGCGGCTGGGTGACATTCCACGGGCTGGCGCTGAATCTCGATCCCGACCTCGCCGCGTTTTCCGGCATCGTGCCTTGCGGCGTCAGCGGCGTACAGTTCGGCGTCACGTCGCTACGCGCGTTGGGCGTGCGGGCGTCGATGGGCGATCTGGATAGGGCGTTGAAGGAAACCTTCGCCCAGGCCTTCCGGCTATAGACATCTTCTGCCTCAGCCCGCGACGTAGAACTGGTAGGCGTAACCGGCGATGATCGAGCCGGCGAACGCGAACCCCAGATACGCGACGAATACCGGCAGACGCGCCAGGGCATAGACCGCGATCATCGCCGGAATGCTGCTGACGCCGCCCGCGACTAGGAACGCCATGCCCGCACCGGGGCTCATCCCCTGATCGAACAATCCCTTGACCAGCGGCAACGCGGCATAGCCGTTCAGATAGGCCGGCAGACCGATAGCGGCGGAAAGCGGAATCGCCAGGGCCGAATCGCCGCCAAGCAGGCCGGCGATAGCCGAGGCCGGTATGTATTTGACCATCAGGCTTTCCAACAGAAAGGCCACGGTCAGCCACTTACCGAGGAACGCGAGCGTGGACAGCGCCTCCTTGGCGAAGGTGCGCCGCCGCACTTCCTCGCGCCAGACGCTCCAGTGCACCGGCTTGGGCTGGCGGATGCGGCCGCCGGCGCAGCCGCCATTGCCGATGCCCGCGCGCAATGGATCGCCGAACGCTCCCGCGCCTTGCAGCGCCATTACGCCGTAGCCGCCGAGCAGGCCGACGCCGATGGCGGCCAGGGTTTTCGCCACCGCGAATTCGACGCCCAGGACGCCGCCGGTCACCACGAACATCGCCGGGTCCATCAGCGGCGAGGCGAGCCAGAACGCCATGACCGCCGACAGCGGCACGCCGATCGCCAGCAAGGCCGCGATCAAAGGAATCACCCCGCAGGAGCAGAACGGCGACAACGCGCCGACCAGCGCCGCGAACAGCACCATCGGCGCCGCATGGCCCTGGAACGCGCGCACGATCAGATGATCGGCGTTGCTAGCCTTGGCATAGGCCGCGAGCGCGATCGCTCCGGCCAGCACCGGGGCCGCACGCAGCAGATTGTCGGCTACAAACCGCAAACTTGCCATGCCCTGCGCCGGCAGAAACACGATGAGCGCGGCCAGCATGACGGCCAGCGCCAGCCAAACCGGGTCGAGCGCGCGCCATTGCCGCGCGGCGTTGCGGATCTGCAAGGCGATGGCGGTCATATTTCTGCTCCACTAGTAAGATCGAACATATTGGTCGCGCCGTACCCCTCGCGGGACAAGCCGGCCGCGTCAGCTCAAGCCGCGTCGGATGCTTTCGCCACCCCGGCGCAGCACTGGTCGGTCAGGAATCCGATCACGCCGCGCATGCGCGGATAATCGGGCTTGCAGATGATCTCGCGCCCCTGGCGCTCCTGGACGATCAGCCCGGTGCGCGCCAGCGCATCCAGGTGATGCGACAAGGTCGAGCCGGGAATGGCGACGTGCCGCTGCACCTCGCCCACCGTCAGGCCGTCGCGCCCCGCGCGCACCAGCAGGCGGAAGATTTCCAGCCGCGTCTCGCTGCCGAGCGCGGCCATACAATCGGCAGCCGATGCCGCGTCGATTTTCTGGACTTTGCCACTCATGTAGACACTATAATACTAGAAATGTAGAAATGTCAAGCGGCTTGCGTCATGCCGTCGGCAATTGATGGAAGCCGGGTTCGGCGGGCGGATCGGCTTCCCGCTGGGTCAGCGCGTCGACCCGGGCGGCTGATGGGCCGCGCCGACAGGCCTCGATCATGTCGTTGACTGTCGCGTCAGGGCCGCTGAACAGCGCCTCGACCGAGCCGTCGCGCCGGTTGCGCACCCAGCCCTTCAATCCCCGCGCCGTGGCCTGATCCTCGGTCCAGCCGCGAAACCATACGCCCTGGACGCGCCCGGTGACGCGAACCAGGACCGTCTTCACTCGAACTCGATCAGGCGTTGATCGACCGCGACCGACGCGCCTGATTTGGCATGGACCGCCTTCACGCGCGCATCGCGCTCGGCGCGCAGCACGTTTTCCATTTTCATCGCCTCGACCACCGCCAGCGTCTCGCCGGCCTTGACCTCCTGCCCCGGCTTGACCGCGACCTGCGACAAGAGGCCGGGCATGGGCGATAAAAGGAAGCGCGAGGTGTCGGGCGGCGCTTTCCTGGGCATCAGCGCCATCATGTCGGCGGCGAAGGGTGTGAGCACCATGGCCAGGGCTGAGGCGCCGCCATGCGTCAGGCGCCAGCCCGCGCGCTCGCGGTCGACCTGGGCCACCAGCGCCTGGTTGTCGAGATCGGCGCGGAACAGCCGGTCGCCCGGCGTCCAATCGGTGCGCAGCGCGATGGCGCGGCCGCGCGCGTCGCCCCTACCGCTACCATTGGGGCCCAGCGCGATGTCGTAACCGCCTTTCACCGGCTTGATATGCGCGTCCAGCCGCGCGCCGTCCAGCAGCACCGATACCGCGCTGTTCAGCTTGCGCGCATGGCCGGGCAACTGGCCGGTGATCTGCACGTTGCGCTCGGCACTGCGGCGATGCACGGCGGTGGCCACCGCCGCGAGCGTGCGCATCCGGTCTTTGTCCAAGGCCACGCCGGAAAAACCCT
>JAHFPH010000129.1 GCA_023266845.1 Rhodospirillaceae bacterium | reverse complement strand
GGGCGGCGCTCGGCGTAATCGGTCAGTCCCACGGTCAGAAGCGCCGCGCCCACGCGCTGGTCGTACTCCGCGCCTTTGACGCCACGCACTTCGAGCGCGTAGCCGGCATTGCGCTTGACCGTCATATGCGGCCACAGCGCATAGGACTGGAACACCACACCAACGCGGCGCTCCTCGGGCGGCACGTGCAGGCCGGATGCGGACACCAAGTCGCCGCCCAGGCGGATCTCGCCTTCGTCGACCCGCTCGAATCCAGCGACCATGCGCAGCAGCGTGGTCTTGCCGCAGCCCGAGGGGCCGAGCACGGCCAGGAACTCGCCGTCCGGCACATCGAGCGTCACCGCGTCGACCGCCGCGCGGCCCACGGCGAAGCGCCGCGTGGCGCGGCTGAGGCTCAGGCCCGCCACGGCAGCACCCCGGCCGGCAGGCGCCTGCCCAACAGGCTGGCCCCGCCCATCACGGCGAAGATCATTACCACCGACAGCACCGATACCGCCGCCGCGCGCACCGTGTCGCCGCCCTCGTCCAGCGCGAACACGATCACGCCCAGCGTCTCCGATCCCGCCGACCACAGCAGCGCCGAGACGGTGAGCTCGTTGACGGCGGTGAGATAGACGAGAATCCCACCGGCCGCGGCCAGCGGTGCTACCAGCGGAAACACGACGCTGAGCAGGCGCTTGCCGAATTTCGCGCCGCACATCTCAGCGGCTTCTTCCAGCGCGCGGTCGATCTGCGTGAGACCTCCGATCGCGGGCCTAAGCGCCAGGGTTAGGAACCGCGCCATATAGGCGATGAAGATGATCCAGACCGTTCCATAGAGCGACCAGCCGACCAGCGGCAGCGGCTTCAGGAACAGAAGGATGCAGGCGATCGCCAGCACCACGCCGGGCAGCGCGTAGGGCAGCTCGGCCGCCAGATTCATGAATCGCAGCAGGCGGTTGCGCTTCCAGACGATGAAATAGGCCAGCGGCACGGCGCACATCGTCAGCAGCAGCGCCGCCGCGCCCGCGAGCAGCAGGCTGTTGCGGAACGCGCGCGCCGTGGCGCCTGGCGTGAACAGCACCTGCTTGAACGCGGCGAGGCTGGCCGTGTCGAAACTGAGCTTCACGCCGTACGCGGGAACCAGCGCGGTCACGAACAGCGCCACCAGCGGCGCCAGCAGCACCAGCGCGATCACCGCCCAGCACAGCATCTCGATCCACACGCGCGCGCGGCCCAGCGCCAGCGCCAATGGCGGCGTCGGCGCGCCGATGGTGCGGTAGTCGCGCCGCCGCAACAGCCAGCCCTGCACCAGCACGCCCGCGAAGGCGATGACGCCGACCAGGATCGACAGCGCGGCGGTTTCGGCGATCACGCTGGGGCCGAAATTGGCCAGGCGCTGATAGATCAGCGTGGGGAGCGTCAGGTAGCGCCCGGGAATTCCAAGCAGCGCGGGGATGCCGAAATTTCCGACCGCGGAGACGAAGGCCAGCGCCGTGCCCGCGATCAGCGGCGGCGCGGTCAGCGGCACCACCACGTCGCGCAGCACCTTCAGCCGCCCCGCCCCGCAGGCGCGCGCGGCCTCGACCAGCTCGCGCGGCATCGAGCGTAGGCCCGCGCGCAGCGCCAGGAACACCAGCGGCGCATGCTGGATGCCGAGCAGCAAGATGATACCCTCGCGCGAATAAAGCGGATTGGGCGAGCCCGGCGGCGGCGCCAGCTCCAGCATGTTCAACAGCACGCTGGCCGGCCCGAACATCTGCAGCCAGGCCAGCGCGTTGACCTGGGGCGGAATCATCAACGGCACCATGAACAGGAACACCAGCGCCGCCTTGGCGCGGATGTCGCTGAGCGCCACCAACAGCGCCATGCCGGCGCCGACGGCCACCGACAGCATCGTGCCCAGCACCGCCACTTCCAGCGTGTTGCGCGTGGCGGTCCACACGCGCGGGCTGTCCCAGACCGATATAAGCGCGCTCAGCGACGGCGCGCCGCCAGGGGCCAGCGCCTCCAGCAGCAAGCGCGCCATCGGCAGGACCGACAGCGCGAACACCAGCGCCGCTAGCGCGGCGAAGGTCAGCGCCTCGCCGCGCGGCAGCGTGAAGGGAAACCGGCGGATCAAGCGGCCATTCAGCCGCCGAACAGGTCGGCGAATTTCTTCTTGTTGTCCTTGTCGACGGACATGATGCCGGGAATGTTGGAATTCATCAGCTTGATCTGATCGAGCTTGGGGAACCCGGCCGGCGGGGCGATCGATTTGTCGAGCGCCAGGTAACCCTGCGTCGCCGCCAGCGTCAACCCCGCCTCGGACAAAAGGAAGTCGATGAACTTTTTGGCTGCGGCCTGGTTCTTCGACGTCTTCAGGATCGCCGCCGGCTCGGTCACCGCGGTCACGCCTTCCTTCGGGAACACGAAGGCCACCGGCGCGCCCTTGGCCTGCTCGCGCAGCGCCATGAAATCCACCACCACGCCGTACAGTTTTTCGCCCGAGGCCACCGCCTTGAACACGTCGCCGTTGCCGCGCACGGCCACCGCGCCGTTTTGCGCCAGGGTCTCGAAGTATTTCCAGCCGAAGGCCTTGTCGGCGGTCAGCGTGCCGACATGGATGGCGGCCGCGCCGGAATAGAGCGGGCTTGGCATCGTCACCTTGCCCTTGGCGGCGGCGTCCAGCAGGTCGTTCCAGGATTGCGGCGCCTTGGCCGATTTATGCGCCACGATGCCCGTCGTGATCAGCTTGGTGGGGAAATAGGTCTTGTCCTTGTCGAAACTGCCAGGCGGCAGCTTGTCGGTCTTGGCCTCGGCATAGGGCAACAAGCGGCCCGCGCCTTTCAAGGTTTCCATGGTCATGGCGTCGGCGATCAGCAACACGTCGGGGCGCGGATCGCCGGCGGCGAATTCGGCCTCCAGCTTGTTCATCACCTGCGTGGTGCCGTTGCGCACGAATTCGACCTTGATGCCGGGATTGGCCTTCTCGAATTCGGCGATGGTCTGCTCGGCGTCGCTTTGCGGCTGCGAAGTGTAGATCACCAGGGCGTTTTGCGCCCCAGCCCGCGGCGCGAGGGCCAGTCCCAGGGCGAACGCCGCCGTCGCGGCGGCGAAAGCGAGCTTGCGGTTCATCGTGGCACCCCCTCTGCGAAATTTCTTCTCTACGCGCGGCGTTCAGCATCGCCCCGCGTTGTGGCGGCTTGGCTCATTGCCGATGACCGTAGCATGACGGAAACCCGGTTTGCGTCACAAGCGCCGCCTGCTTGGGCCCGGCAGCCCCAGATCAGGGGCCGCCGACAGGCAATCGCCAAGGCCCGAGTGCGCCGGCCTTTCGCGCCCCGGCAGGGGACCGGCGAGTCGCTTCAAGCCCTTGTTCAGTTCCTGCCCTACTAGCTGTGGATAGTCTTGACCCGGGAATCACCAGGCTTAGGGGTGATTCGGCGGATTCGGCCGTCAACACAGGGACTTAACCAGGGGAACCCGATGCGCAAGCTGCTTGTAGCGGCGCGGCGCTAAAGCGGCGGAGCGGGCCATGTCGACGCGACCTACCGCTGCGACAGGCTTTTGGCGCGCGGCGTGGGCGTGCGGCAGGATTACATTCTGGCGGCCGAGATGTATCGCAGGGCCGCGCTGTAGGACCACGGCCTGGCGCTGCTTCTCCGGCAAGCCCGAGAGCTGATCGTCTAAAGCGCGGCTTCGTCCAGCGCGGCGATCTCGCCACCGCCCTTTATGATCGCGGCGGCCAGCGCCTCGGCCTGCGGCAGGATGTTCGCCGCGTAGAATTTCGCCAGCGCTGACTTGCTCTCTAGGAACTTGCTTTCGCCTTTGCCGGCTTTCATGCGCCGCGCAGCCGCGCCGGCCTGGCGATTCAAAAGGAACTGCCCGGCCACCGTTCCGACCAGACGCAGATAGGGCGCCGCCGCCGCCGCGACCAGCGCGGGCTTGTCTCTGCCCGCCTGGGCCATGAATGAGGTCGCGCGTTCCAACACCGAGAGCGCGGGCGCGGCCTCGCCCGCAAGATCGGGACGCATTTCATCGATCAGGGCCGCCATCGCCTTGCCGCCGTCGCGCGCCACCTTGCGGAACGCCAGATCCATCGCCTGGATGCCGTTGGTGCCTTCGTAGATCGGCGCGATGCGCGCGTCGCGCCAGTGCTGCGCCGCGCCGGTTTCCTCGACGAACCCCATGCCGCCATGCACCTGGATGCCCAGGGACGCGATCTCGACGCCTAGATCGGTGTTCCACGCCTTGACCACCGGCGTCAGCAGGTCGACGCGCACCTGGGCCGATTTGCGACCGGCCTCGTCCGGGGTACCCGTCGCGCGGTCGAGCTGCGAGGCCGTGTAATAGGTCAGCAGGCGCATCGCGTCGATCTCGGCCTTCATCGTCAGCAGCATCCGCCGCACATCGGGATGGCGGATGATCGGCACGTCGGCGTTGCCGCCGTTCAGATCGCGCCCCTGCACGCGCTCGCGCGCGAAGGCCCGCGCGCGCTGGAACGCGCGCTCGGAAATCGCAAGACCTTGCATGCCCACGGCCAGGCGTTCGTTGTTCATCATGGTGAACATGGCTTCCAGGCCGCGATTCTCGCCGCCGACCATGAAGCCGACCGCCCCGTCGTTGTCGCCATAGGCCATCACGCAGGTCGGGCTGGCGTTGATGCCGAGCTTGTGCTCGATCGACACGCAGCGCACGTCATTGCGGCCGCCGAGCGCGCCGTCGCCGCGCACCATGAATTTCGGCACCAGGAACAGCGAGATGCCCTTGCTGCCCGGCGGCGCCTTGGGCGTGCGGGCCAGCACCATATGGATGGTGTTTGCCGCCATGTCGTGCTCGCCCCAGGTGATGAACACCTTCTGGCCCTTGAGGCGGTAGTGGTCGCCCCTGGGTTCGGCGCGCGTTTTGATCGTGCCGAGGTCCGAGCCCGCATGCGGCTCGGTCAGGTTCATGGTGCCGGTCCATTCGCCCGAGATCATGCGCGGCAGATAGAGTTTCTTTTGCGCAGGCGTGCCGTGATGCTGCAGCAGCTCGATCGCGCCGAGGGTCAGCATCGGGCACAGGCCGAAGGCCATGTTGGCCGCGTGCCACATCTCGGATATCGCCATGGTAACGGTCCAGGGCAGGCCCTGGCCGCCGAATTCGGGATCGCAGGGCACGGCGTTCCAGCCGCCGTCGATGAACTTCGCATAGGCCTCCTTGAAGCCCTTGGGCGCGCGCACCGCGCCGTTCTCGTAGACCGAGCCCTCGACATCGCCCGAGCGGTTGAGCGGCGCCAGAACGTCATGGGCGAGCTTCGCCGCCTGGTCGAGGATCTGCGGCAGGGTTTCGTCGTTGGCCGCGTGTCCGCCGATCTCGACCAGCGCGAACATCATGTCGGCGACCGGCGCGCGGTATTCGCTCACAGCACCTTGCCGGGATTCATCAGCCCCTTCGGATCGAGCGAGCGCTTGAGCGTGCGCATCATCTCCACTTCCAGCGCCGAGCGGTATTTCACCAGCGCCGCGCGCCGCAACTGCCCGATGCCGTGCTCGGCGCTGAAGCTGCCCTCCATCTCGGCGGTAATGTCGTAGACGATGGCGCCGACCCGGTCGGTCTTGGCCATGAAGGCGGCGAGGTCCGCGCCGGGCGGCGGGCACAGATTGTAGTGGATGTTGCCGTCGCCGATGTGGCCGAAAGCCAAGGTCTCGGCGCCGGGCGCGATTTTCTTCAGCGCCGCGTCGGCGCGCTTGATGAATTCGGGCGTGCGCGATACCGGCACCGATACGTCGTGCTTGATGTTGGCGCCGGCATGGACCTGGGCCTCGGTCAGGCCGTCGCGGATGCGCCACAGGTTGTTCGCCTGTGCTTCGGACTGGGCGATGGCCGCGTCAACAATCGTGCCTTTTTCGAGCGCGGTTTCCAGCGTCGCTTCAAGCGCCGCCTTGGTGCGCCCGTCGGCCACGGTACCGGTGAATTCGATCAGCGCGTGCCAGTCGTGCCTGGCCGGCAACGGATCGACGATGTTCGGCAGATGGCGCAGGCACAGCTCGATCGCCATGCGCGGCAGCAGCTCGAAGCTGGACACGGAATCGCCGCTGCCCGCGCGCAGGATCGCCAAGAGCTCGATCGCCGCGTCCAAATCGCGCAGCGCCGCGAAAGCGGTGGCGGTTTCCAGCGGGCGCGGGAACAGGCGCAGCGCGGCGGCGGTGATGATGCCGAGCGTGCCTTCGGCGCCGACGAACAGATGCTTCAGCGCATATCCAGTGTTGTCCTTGCGCAGGCGGCGCAGCCCGTCCCACACCCGCCCGTCCGGCAGCACCACTTCCAGCCCCAGCACCAGCTCGCGCGCGTTGCCGTAGCGCAGCACGTTGATGCCGCCGGCGTTGGTGGAAAGATTGCCGCCGATCTGGCAACTGCCCTCCGCGCCCAGGCTCAAAGGGAAGAAACGGTCGGCGGCCTCGGCGGCGTTTTGCAGATCGGCAAGGATGCAGCCGGCTTCGGCCGTGATGGTGTAGTCCGCCGCGTCCAGCAGGCGCACGCGATTCATGCGCTTGAGGTTCAGGAGAATCTCGTTGCGCCCGGCATGCGGAATCGCAGCACCAACCAGCCCGGTGTTGCCGCCCTGCGGCACGATGCCAACACCCGCCTCGGCGCAGGCCTTCACCGCGGCGGCGACTTCGGCGGTGCTCGCGGGCAGCAGCATCGCCGGCACGGCGCCGCGATAGAGCCCGCGCCAATCCTTGAGATGCGGCGCCATCGCGTCCTGGTCGGCGACGAAGCCCTTCGGTCCGACGATGGCGCGCAGCCGCTCGAGAAGCCCGGCGGGAACCGCTGATGCGATGTCGTTCAAGTTTCCTCTCCGCTGCCAAGCCTAGCATTCGCGCGTGGCGGCGGTCATCTGGGCGCGGCCGCGCGCCGCAGTCGGTCGTTGATGGCGCGGCCGAGGCCCCGCTCGGGCAGCTTCATGGCGGCGATGGCGCGCGCGCCCGAGGCGTCGAGCCGGCGCAGATAGTCGAACAGATGCTGCGCGGCTTCGACCACGTTGCCCCGGGCGCTGAGATTCAAGGTCATGCGCGCCCCTTGGGGAGCGTCCGGGCCGAACGCCAGCAGCGCCTCGTCCGGCTTTACGTCGCGCGCATCGAGCCGCAGGGGCAGGCGCGGCGCATAATGACTCGCCAGCATTCCCGGCGATTTGATCGCGTCGCCCTCCGCCGGCCGGGTCAGGGGCCCGACGATCGCGGCCAAATCCTCTTCCGGCACGCCACCGGGGCGCAGCAAAGCGGGGGCAGCGACGGTCAGGTCCAGCACCGTCGACTCGACACCGACCGCGCAGGGACCGCCATCGATCACCAGCGCCACTTTGTCGCCTAGGCCGTCGGCGACGTGCCGCGCCGTGGTGGGACTGACCTGGCCCGAGGGATTGGCGCTGGGCGCGGCCAGCGGCTTGCCGAACGCCTTGAGCAACGCCCGCGCCGCGTCATGCGCCGGGCAGCGCACCGCCAGCGTATCGAGCCCCGCCGAGCAGAGCAGCGAAACCGGGCAATCTGCCCGGCGCTTGAGCACGAGGGTCAGCGCACCGGGCCAGAACCGCTGGGCGAGCCGTTCGGCGCGCCCGTCGAACTCGACCAGAAGCCGCGCCGCCGCGGCATCGGCTACATGCGCGATCAGCGGATTGAACTCGGGCCGGTTCTTGGCGGCGAAGATCGCGGCCACGGCGCGATCGCTAGTCGCATCCCCCGCCAGGCCGTACACCGTCTCGGTCGGCAGGCCGACAAGAAGCCCGGCCCGCAGCGCCTGGGCGGCGCGCGAGATCGAATCAGCCGTGGGCTCGAGAATCGGCGGCCTGGTCACAACGCCACAGCTTGTGCCGCGCCCGGGCGCGGCGCGCAAGTTGCATCGCGGTCTGTGGTAAAATGTCCCGATCAGAGGCCGGGGGTATCAATGGCGGCCAAAATATTCACGATCGCGCAGCAAAAGGGCGGGGCGGGCAAGACCACCATCGCCTGTCACTTGGCGGTCGCGCTATCGGAAGGCGGCAAGTGGAAGGTGGCGGTGGTCGATATCGACCCGCAAAAAAGCCTCAGCCGCTGGCACGAGCTGCGCGAAAAGATCCTAGGCAAGGGCAAATCGGGCCTGACCCTCAGCACCATCGGCGGCTGGCGCACGCAGAACGAGGTGGACCGCTTGAAGCAGTCCATGGATTTCGTGGTGATCGACAGCCCGCCGCATGCCGAAACCGAAGCGCGCATCGCGGTGCGCGCGGCCGATCTGGTGATCCTGCCGGTGCAGCCGAGTCCGATGGACCTGTGGGCGGTGCAGCCGACGCTGGATCTGGCGCGGCAGGAGAAAGCCCGGGTGCTGCTGGTGTTCAACCGCATGCCGCCGCGCGGCGTTTTGGCCGACGCGGTCACGGCCCGGGCGCGCGAGTTGGGCGTGCCGGTGGCCGCGGCCACGCTGGGCAGCCGGGTGGCGTTCGCCGCCTCGCTTTATTCCGGCCGGTCGGTCGGCGAAAGCGAGCCGTCGGGCCTGGCCGCCGCCGAGATCGCCGCGCTGGCGAAGGAGCTGTCGCAGCGCGCCGCCGCCGCCGCATGACCGCGCCCGTGTCGAAGCCGCCGGCGGCGGCCAAGGACAAGCGCCGCGCCTTCCTGCCATCGCTCTACGGCGACGAAGCGGCGATCCAAAGCAGTTTTCAAACGTAAAAACTGCCACTGCGTCTATTGAAATAAACAATCAGTATATGAATTCAATCATCTCAGATTTTCGCCAGGACAATACGCCCGACATCAATACGCTTAACCAGACGCGCTTTGTTCAAGGACATGGCAAAGCGATAGAAATTGATGCTCAGTTTCCGCTTGGAATATACCTTCGGCAATTGGACCCGACATACAGACATCCAAATTATATGGTCGACTTTTTGCTAAAGCTCAATGCGTCTAACCGTACCTTGTCAATTATTGTCGAATACGATGGCTTCAAGGAGCATTTCACCGATATCGACAAAGTCAATGCGAGTAACTATCAGGAATATTACAGGCCCGAAGATATCGAGCGACAAAAAGTCCTCGAGGGATATGGATATCGCTTCCTCCGTATCAACCGCTTCAATCTGGGCCGCGATCCTGTTCGTACTCTAGACGAGCGCCTTACAAACCTTGTTA
>JAHFPH010000128.1:7854-9316 GCA_023266845.1 Rhodospirillaceae bacterium | reverse complement strand
TGCCGGATCCGGCCGAGCTGGTGCGCCGCGCCGAGGATGGCGGCGCTGCGGTTTCGTCCGCGGGCACTGGCGGCGGCGCGCCCCAGCCGCGCGGCACGCCGCGCGCGGAAGCGCCCATCTCAGCGCCGCGCCCGGCGCCGTCGCGCGTGACGGCGCAGTCGGCGCCGGACACCGCGCCCAAGGCGATGCGCGATGAGGCGCCGGAAACGGCGCCGGTGTTTTCGCCCGTGCCGCGCGACTTCGAGGCGCTGGTGGCCCTGGTGGCGGAGAAACGCGAGGCGATTCTGCACGCCAATCTGTCGAACATGGTGCATGTCGTGCGCTACGAGCCGGGCATGCTGGAATTCCGGCCCGCGGCGCAAGCGCCGAAAAATCTCGCCGGGCAGCTGCAGGCCCTTCTGACGCAATGGACCGGGCGGCGCTGGATGGTCAGCGTGTCGAACCAGGAAGGTGCCGCGACCTTGCGCCAGCAGGCGCAGAGCAACGAGACGCGGCTGCGCCAGGAGACCGCCGAGCACCCGATGGTGAAGGCGGTGAAGCTGGTGTTCCCCGACGCCAGCATCGTGGCGGTGCGCGAGCGCCCCCAGCCCGGCGCGCCGGAAACGCCGGCCGACCCCGATGAAGCCAGCGAAGAGTAGGATTGATGAAAAACCTCGCCGGCATGATGAAACAGGCCCAGGAGATGCAGGCCAAGATGGTCGAGCTGCAAACGCGCCTGGAAGCGGCCGAGGTGACGGGCGCCTCGGGCGGCGGGCTGGTGCAGGTCACGATGACCGGCAAGGGCGTCCTGCGCCGCGTGCGCATCGACCCGTCGCTGGCGAAACCCGAGGACGTCGGCGTGCTGGAGGATCTGGTGATCGCGGCCGCCAACGACGCCAAGTCGCGCGCCGACGCCGTGATGCAGGAAGAAACGCAGAAGCTTCTGGGCGGGCTGCAGCTTCCGCCCGGCATGAAGCTGCCGTTCTGATCCCACCGGGATGACCGGCGCGGAAATAGAAAAGCTGATCCAGTTGCTGGCGCGGCTGCCGGGCCTGGGACCTCGCTCGGCCAGGCGCGCGGCGCTCCATCTGTTGAAAAAACGCGAGACGCTGCTGGACCCGCTGATGCGCTCGATGGCCGAGGTAGCCAAAACGATCAAATCGTGCGGCCAATGCGGAAACCTGGACAGCGTCGACCCCTGCACGATCTGCGCCGATCCGCGCCGCGACCAGGGCTTGGTGTGCGTGGTGGCCGAGGTCGGCGATCTGTGGGCGCTGGAGCGCAGCGGCGCGTTCAAGGGCCGCTATCACGTGCTGGGCGGCACGCTGTCGGCGCTGGACGGCGTCGGCCCCGACAAGCTCAACATCGGCGGGCTGGTCGATCGGGCGAAGACCGGGACGATGCGCGAGGCGATCCTGGCGCTGGACGCCACGGTGGACGGCCAGACCACCGCGCATTACATCGCCGATCGCCTGGCCGATTC
>JAHFPH010000128.1:0-7754 GCA_023266845.1 Rhodospirillaceae bacterium | reverse complement strand
GGCTTAGGGCCGCCCGTCGCCCAGTCCAGCAGCTCGACGGTGTGAACCACCGGCATGCCAGCCCCGGACGCGAGCTGCTCGATGCAGCCGATATTCCCCGCCGCGACGATGTCGGGTTTGACCGATTGGATGTTGGCGAGCTTGCGGTCGCGCAATCCGGCGGCAAGTTCGGGTTGCAGCATGTTGTAGGTGCCGGCCGAGCCGCAACACAGATGCGCCTCCGGCACTTCTTTGACGTTGAAGCCCGCTTTTTGCAGCAGTTCCTTCGGCTGGGCATGAATCTTCTGGCCGTGCTGCAACGAACAGGCGGAGTGATAGGCGACGGTCTGGTTGGTTTTGATCGTCGGCGCATGCAGTCCAAGCTCGCCAATCACTTCGCTGATGTCCTTGGCCAGCGCCGATACCCTCGCTGACTTGTCGGCCCAGTCGGGGTCCGAGCGGAACATGAAGCCGTAATCCTTGACCACCGTGCCGCAGCCCGAGGCGTTGATGACAATGGCGTCCAACCCAGCACCCTCGATCTCGCGCGTCCAGGCGGCGATGTTGGCGCACGCCTGGCCGTGCGCCCGGTCGGTCATGCCGAGGTGATGCACCAACGCGCCGCAGCAGCCAGCACCTTGGGCCACCACCACCTCGCAGCCATGGCGCGTCAAAAGCCGCACCGTCGCCTCGTTGATCTGCGGCGCCAGCACTTGCTGCGCGCAGCCCGTGAGCAGCGCCACGCGTTTCCGGCGCGCACCTTCGGCCTTGAACACTTGCGGCGCGTCTCCGGAAGAAGCGGCGGGCAACCGCGCGGGCGCGAGGTTCAGCATCGCGCGCAGGGATTTCGGAAACAGCGCGGCGATGGGCTTCGCCAGCATCGCGCCGATCAGCGCCAGGCGGAATCGCGCCGGGCTGGGCAGCACGAAGGCAAGGAGCTTCCGTTGCAGGCGGTCGAACAAGGGCCGCGTGTAGGTCTCCTCGATATGCGCGCGGGCATGGTCGACCAGATGCATGTAATTGACGCCCGAGGGGCAGGTGGTCATGCAAGCGAGACAGGACAGGCAGCGATCGACATGGCGCACCGTGCGCTCGTCGGCGGCGCGGGAGTTTTCCAGCATGTCCTTGATGAGATATATCCGCCCGCGCGGGCTATCCAGTTCGTCGCCCAGCAACACGAAAGTCGGACAGGTCGCGGTGCAGAAGCCGCAATGCACGCAGGCGCGCAGAATCCCGTTCGCCTCGGCGATGTCGGGGTCGGCAAGCTGCGCCTGACTGAAGAAGGTTTGCATGTCACACGTCGGCGTACATGCGGCCGGGGTTGAGGATGCGCTGCGGGTCGAAGCTGTCCTTCACCCGCGCCGTGAGCGCCGCGAGCGCCGGTGCTTGCGGCTGGAACACCGGAACCACGGCGCGCAGATCGGCCGGCGCGCGGTAGAGCGTGGCGTGGCCGGCGTCGCCCACGGCGGCGCGCATGACTGTTGCTCCCGCGTCGGCGATGTCTTTCGATACGCTGAGCCAGATCAGCCCGCCGCCCCAATCCATGAACCACGAAGCGCCCAACGCGCGCGCGATTTTCTCGGCCACGCCCGGCCCGTTTTGCGGCGGCACCGAGACGCGCCACACGGGTCTGTCCTGCGGCGAGACGATGAACCGCGCGTCGCGTATCTCGCGCCACAGCTCTGCGCTGTTCATGGAATGCAATTCTTCCACCGCACCGAACTGCGTAAGCTCCTTCGTCAACTCGGCACAGCGATGCGCGACCGAGGCGGGCGGACCTTCGAGGCGTAGCGCCGTCACGTCGCGCCCGGCGCCCTGGACATAGGAAACGGACGACAGCCGCGCGAGACTTAAGGGCAGATGCGCCGCGCCCGAGACATCGTGCGGGCCTTTGAGCGCCGCGGTCATGGCGGCGACCGCGCCGGCCGCGTCCAGCCCCAGCACCAGCGCGGTGCGCGTCTTCTCGGCCGCGGGCAGCACTTTCAGCGTCACGTCGCTGAGGACCGCGAGCGTGCCCCACGACCCGGCCATCAGCTTGGACAGGTCGTAGCCTGTGACGTTCTTCATCACCCTTCCGCCCGATTTGAACGCCTCGCCCCGGCCGCTGACCGCGTTGAAGCCCAGGAAATGGTCGCGCGCCGCGCCCATCTTGATGCGCCGGGACCCGGCGAGATTGCCGGCGAGAATGCCGCCGATGGTCTGCTTGCCCGCTGCCTCGCCGAACAGCGGTCCCAGATCGGGCGGCTCGAACGCCAGTTCCTGGCGTTGCTCTTTTAGCGCCTGCTCGATTTCCGTGAGCGGCGTGCCGGCGTTGGCGCGCAGCACCAGCTCGCCCGGTTCGTAGAGCGTGATGCCGTTGAGGCCGGAGAGTTCCAATCGCCTTCCCGCCTGGAACGGCCGGCCCAGTTCGCGCTTGGTGCCGCCACCCACGATCTCCAGCGGCGTGGCGTCGGCCAGCGCGTTCTGCACGGCGGCGAGGAGTTCACTGGCAGTAGCAGGTCGCAGCGTGTTCATACCTTGCCGGCCCTCACCCGCCCCTCGCTATCGCTCGGGGCACCCTCTCCCGTCTTGCGATGGGCGAGGGGTTCCGAAGCCCCTCGCCCGCGAAAGCGGGAGAGGGAAGGACCCGCTGCGAAGCGGTGGGAGGGTGAGGGCACGCGCACGCATTAGAACCTCGGAATGTCGGGATGCGGCAGGCGGCCGCCGGTCACGTGCAGCCGGCCGAGCTCGGCGCAGCGATGCAGTTGCGGAAACACCTTGCCGGGATTGAGCAGCCCCAGGGGGTCGAACGCGCATTTCAGGCGCTGCTGCTGGTTCAAATCGATCTCGGTGAACATGACCGGCATCAGGTCGCGCTTTTCCACGCCCACGCCGTGCTCGCCCGTCAGCACGCCGCCGACCTCGACGCATAGGCGCAAAATGTCGGCGCCCAGTTTCTCGGCGCGTTCGAGCTCGCCGTTGTTGGCGTCGAATAGGATCAGGGGATGCAAATTGCCGTCGCCCGCGTGGAACACGTTGGCGATGCGCAGGCCGTATTTCTTGGACAGCTCGTCGGTTCGCTTCAGCACCAGCGGCAGTTGCGCGCGCGGGATGGTGCCGTCCATGCACAGATAATCGGGCGTGATGCGCCCCACGGCGGGAAACGCGGCCTTGCGCCCGGCCCAGAAGATTTCGCGTTCCTGTTCGCTGTTGCTGACGCGCAGGTAGATGGCACCGCAGTCGCGGGATATCGCCTCGACCCGCGCGACCAGCTCGCCGACCTCGATCGCGGGCCCGTCGAGCTCCACGATCAGCAGCGCCTCGACGTCCAGCGGATAGCCGGCATGCACGAAATCCTCGACCGCGTGGATCGCGGGCCTGTCCATCATTTCCATGCCGGCGGGGATGATGCCGGCGGCGATGATCGCGCCGACGCAATCGCCGGCGGATTCGTTGCTGGCAAAGCCCAGCAGCAGTGCCTGTGCCGTGGCCGATTTGCGCAGGATGCGCACGGTCACTTCCGTCACCACGCCCAACAGGCCCTCGGACCCGTTCATGATGCCGAGCAGGTCGTAGCCGTCGCTGTCCAAATGCGCGCCGCCGAGCCGGATGACCTCGCCGGTCATCAGCACCATCTCGACGCCCAGCACGTTGTTCGACGTCATGCCGTATTTCAGGCAGTGCACCCCGCCGGAATTCTCGGCCACGTTGCCGCCGATGGTGCAGGCGATCTGGCTGGACGGATCGGGCGCGTAATAGAAACCCTGGTGCTGCACGGCATTGGTGATGCCGAGATTCGTAACACCCGGCTCGGCCACCACCACGCGGTTGTCGAAATCGATCTTGCGGATGCGGTTGAACTTGCCCAGGCCAAGGACCACGCCGTCCTCGAGCGGCATCGCGCCGCCACTGAGCGACGTGCCGCCGCCGCGCGGCACCACTTTCACGGTGTTGGCGTGGCAGTATTTCAGGACGCGCGAAACCTGGTCGGTGGTGCCGGGCAGCACCACGATCATCGGCTTTTGCTTGTAGGCGGAGATGCCGTCGGATTCGTAGGCGCGCAGCGCAACGTCGTCGACGATCACGCCCTCGCCCGGCACGATGGCGCGGAGCGCGGCTACTATCCGATCGCGGCGGGCCAGCACGGCCCGGTTGGGCGCGGGCATCACGGGCGGCAAGCGGCGTTCTCCCTTGATAGTCGCGGAAGAGTCGCAGGGTTGGCCTATGCCGTCAAATGCGGGGCCTGAAACTGAAACGGGGCCTGTTAAGGCCCCGTGGTCATCAAACCCTGCGACGAAAGCTCAGCCCTGGCGGGCTTTGAAGCGCGGGTTCTTCTTGTTGATGATGTAGACGCGGCCGCGCCGGCGCACCAGGCGGCAGTTCTTGTCGCGCGTCTTCATGGTCTTCAGCGAATTCACGACCTTCATGGCGGCTCCGTTGGGGCGCGAGCGCCCGCGAAAAGAGGCGCCTCTATAAAGACCCCCCTCTACCCTGTCAACCCAAGGGAAAAGCTCGGGTTTCGCGGGACCGCTCGGCGGCCCCTGGGTTGCGCGGGGATCGGCGGTGCTTATATGGTCCGCCGCCCATGGACCCGAAAAAGCCCGCCACGCCGCAAGACCTGTTCGCGCGTCTCGACGCGTTGGGGATTTCCCATACCACGCACGCGCATCCGCCGCTCTTTACGGTCGAGGACAGCAAGCGCCTGCGCGGCGCGTTGCCGGGCGGGCATTGCAAGAACCTGTTCCTGCGCGACAAGAAGCGGAATCTGTTCCTGCTGGCGGTGCTGGAAGACCGGCCGATCGATCTGAAATCCCTGCGCCATGCGCTGGGCGCCGCCGGGAACCTGAGCTTCGGCAGCCCCGAGACGCTGATGGAGGTCCTGGGCGTGGCGCCGGGGGCGGTCACGCCCTTCGCGTTGATCAACGACCGGGACCGCCGCGCGACCGTTTACCTGGACAAGGGCATGCTGGAACGCGATCCCTTGAACTATCACCCCTTGAGCAACGCCATGACCACGGCCGTGAAACCCGCCGATTTGGTGCGTTTCATCGAGGCTTGCGGCCATGCGCCGCGCCTGATCGATCTGGGCCAATAAACCCGCCCTTGCCACTTCGGGGCCGAGTGGCCATTTTGGTGGCAAGATCATCGGGAAAGGACCGGACAATCGCCATGGCTGACATGCTGATCGGCGGGGGCAAACCCCAGGGAAACGCACCCGGCGGCGCCCAGGGCGGCGCGCCCAAAACCGCGCCGGCTACTCCCGGCCTTGCCGGCGCCATGATCGGCGGCCCCGCGCCCGCGGGCGAGGCGATCAAGAATACGACCACCCAGACCTTCATGGCCGACGTGGTGGACGCCAGCCACGACGTGCCGGTGATCGTCGATTTCTGGGCGCCGTGGTGCGGCCCGTGCAAGCAGCTTGGGCCGATCCTGGAAAAAGCGGTGCGCGAGGCGCGCGGCGCCGTGCGCATGGTCAAGCTGAACATCGACGAGAACCCCGAGATCGCGCAGCAGATGCGCATCCAGTCGATCCCCGTTGTCTATGCCTTCAGCCAGGGAAAGCCGGTGGACGGGTTCGTGGGCGCGGTGCCGGAAAGCCAGATCAAGCAATTCGTCAAGAAGCTGATCCAGACCGCGGGCGGCGCCGCGCCGGAATCGCCGATCGACCAGGCGCTGGAGCAGGCCAAGGCGCTGATGGACGCGGGCGACATGCCCACGGCCGGCGGGATTCTGAGCCAGGTGGTGCAGCACGATCCCGGCAACGCGATCGCGCGCGCCAGGCTCGCGCGCTGCCTGTTGGCGGGCGGCGACGCCAAGCGCGCCAAGCAGGCGCTGGACGTGATTCCCGCCGACAAGCTGAAAGACCCGGCTGTCGCCAACGAGGTGAGCGCGGCTAGGGCGGCGCTGGATCTGGCCGAGAGCGCGGGTGCCGCCGGATCGATCGAGGAACTGAAGCAGAAAGTGGCGGCCAACCCGAACGACCATCAAGCGCGCGCCGAGCTTGCCACGGCGCTGTACGCCGCGGGCAACGGCGAGGCGGCGATCGACGAGCTGATCGAATGCATCCGCCGCAACCGGACCTGGAACGAAGAGGCCGCGCGCAAGCAGCTGTTGAAGTTGTTCGAGGCGTTCGGACCGACCGATCCGCGCACCGTTCAGGGCCGGCGCAAATTGTCGTCGGTCCTGTTCTCCTAAAGAATCGCGGGTGCCGTGAGCCGATCGCCCTTCGAGCCAGGCTTCGCGGAACTTCCCCAGATCATTCCGGTGTTTCCGCTGTCGGGCGTGCTGCTGCTGCCGCACGGCAAGCTGCCGCTGAACGTCTTCGAGCCGCGCTACCTGGCGATGGTCAACGACGCGCTGGCGGGCCAGCGCATCATCGGCATGATCCAGCCGACGGCGCAGGAGAAGACCGAGTCCAAGGACCACCCCGCGCTCTATCACACGGGTTGCGCCGGGCGCATTGTGCAGTTCGCCGAAACCGAGGACGGGCGCTTCCTGATCACGCTCGCGGGCCTAAGCCGCTTCGCCGTGAAGCAGGAATTGCCGCTGCAGCGCGGCTATCGCCGCGTGATCGCGGACTGGAGCAGGTTCCGCTCCGACATCGACACGCAAGAGATCGCCCGCGCCCACGCCGTCGTCGACCGGGCCCGCATGCTGCGCGCGGCCAAGGCGTTCTTCCACATGAACAAGCTCGACGCCAACTGGGAGGCGATCAAGGAAACGCCGGACGACAAGCTGGTCACCGCTCTGTCGATGATCTGCCCGTTCGCGCCGCCGGAAAAACAGGGGCTGCTGGAATGCGTCGACACGGGCGAGCGCGCGAAGGTGCTGACCGCGCTGATGGAGATGGCGCTGCTGGGGCCGCAGCCCGCGGGCGGCCAAGCGGTCAACTAGAATGCTCGTGAACCGAACGCGGGGAGATGAGGCATGAGCGAGAAAAGCCCGAGCGCCATCGACCCGAAGCTGTTGGAGATACTAGTGTGCCCGTTGACCAAGGGCCCGCTGCGCTACGACGCGGACCGGCAGGAGCTGATCAGCGAGCGCGCGGGGCTGGCCTATCCGATCCGCGACGGCATTCCGATCATGCTGGTCGACGAGGCGCGCCAGATCGCCGACAAGCCGTGAGCCGGCGATGAGCGATCCGCGCTTCGATACCCAGCACCGGCCCAAGGAAATCCGCTACCGGAAGGACGAGAAGAAGCTGGAAGTGGACTGGGACGACGGCAAGACCTTCGCCTATCCGGCCGAATTCCTGCGCGTCGTCAGCCCCTCGGCCGAGGTGCAGGGCCATGGGCCCGGGCAGAAGATGCTGGTGCCGAGCCGCCGCCATGTGGGCATCATGGCGATCGAGCAGGTGGGCAACTATGCCGTGCGCATAAAGTTCGACGATCTGCACGACACCGGCATCTATTCCTGGTCGTACCTGCGCGAGATCGGCGAGGGGTACGACGCGATCTGGGCCGAATACTTGGCGGCACTGGAAGCCAAGGGGCTCAGCCGCGATCCGCCGAAGCGCAAATAATGCTCGACCATACTGGTATCAACGCCGGCGACTTCGAGCGCAGCAAGGCGTTTTCCACCGCCGCCGCGCGCGGACCAAGGGCATAGGCGGAAATATCTCGCCCGGCCGCCGGTGCATCCCCCTTGACGAGTGGGGTTAAAGCCCTTATCTCCCCTGGCACTCGGCACTGATGAGTGCTAACACCGTTAAAATTCTGTAGGAAAATCAAGGGAGTAGGCCAATGGGTTTTCGTCCGTTGCATGACCGCGTGGTGGTCCGCCGCGTGGAAGAGGAA
>JAHFPH010000193.1 GCA_023266845.1 Rhodospirillaceae bacterium | reverse complement strand
TTTGCGCTACCGCGGCCCTCCGGGTCCGCATCATGCTCTAACCAGCCATAGTTGGTGGCGACGGGCAAGCTTACGGTTCAGAAATTGCCAGATTTTAAAATGACTTCCAGCATATCCCGACAACTTGCCGCCGGCATCGAGCGCTGGCCGATCGCGGGCTCCTTCACCATCAGCCGGGGTGCCAAGACCGAGGCCATCACCGTGGTGGCGGAGGTCAGCCATAACGGCCATTCCGGCCGCGGCGAATGCGTACCCTACCCCCGTTACGGCGAAACCCCGGAAGCGACGCTGGCCGCCCTTCAGGCGATGCAGGAGCCGCTGTCCCGCGGGCTGGACCGAACGGCGCTGCAGGCCGCCATGCCTGCAGGCGCCGCCCGCAATGCGCTGGATTGCGCGCTGTTGGACCTTGAGGCCAAAAGCGGGGGACAGCGGGTCTGGGCCCTGCTCGGCCGGCCGGCGCCACGCCCCTGCACCACCGCCTTCACGATCTCCCTGGGAGCCCCGGAGGCGATGGCGGCGGCGACCGCCAAGGCCGCACACCGGCCACTGCTCAAGGTCAAGCTCGGCGGCGACGGCGACGGCGCGCGGATCGCGGCGGTGCGCAAGGCCGCCCCCGAATCCGAACTGATCGTGGACGCCAACGAAGCCTGGACGCCGGACAATCTCGAACAAAACCTCGCCGCCTGCGCCAGTGCCGGCGTGACGCTGGTCGAGCAACCGCTGCCGGCCGGCCGCGACGAGGCACTGGCGCGCATCAAACGACCGATCGCGGTGTGCGCCGACGAAAGCGTGCATGACCGCGCCTCGCTGGAGGGACTTCGGGGGCGCTACGACGCCGTCAACATCAAGCTGGACAAGACCGGCGGGCTGACGGAGGCACTCGCGATGGCGGATGCCGCCCAGGTGCTCGGGTTTGAAATCATGATCGGCTGCATGGTCGCAACCTCGCTGGCGATGGCGCCGGCGATGCTGCTCGCGCCGCAGGCCCGTTTTGTCGATCTCGACGGCCCGCTGTTGCTGGCGCGCGATCGCGACGGCGGCCTGCGCTACGACGGCAGCCTGGTCTATCCGCCGGAAGCGGCCTTGTGGGGCTGATGCGGCAGGTTCGATTTCTGACGCGTTTTCTAGCGCGAACCGGTGTCTGCTTCGCTTGGAAACGCTTTTAGCCGATGCCGCGCGATCCACATCACGACCGCGGCGATCAGTGCCATCGCCGCCATCAGGTAGTAGACGCGCTGCCCGTATCCCGCATAGACGATGCCCGACAGGATCGATGCCGCTGACGTGACGATGCCACCGCAGGCCGCGAGATAACCCTGCCCGCGCGCCATCATGTGGAGGGGGACGTGGCGCACCAGAAGGCCCATGGTGCCGACCTGGGTCAGCCCGTAAGTCAGCCCATGCGCGAGCTGGACCGCCGCCAGGACGGCTAGCGTCGGCTCCTGCACGGTGATCAGCCAGCGCGCGACCGCGCTGAGCGCGCCGATCACCACCAGCAGCGCGGGCGCCAGCGTGAAACGCGGCGACAGCGCGAACACCACGATCTCGGCGAGTACGCCGAGCACCCAGAGCCCCGCGATGGTCAGGCCGCCCATGCCGGAGGCCTGCCAGGTGATGGAGGCAAAGGTGTAATAGGCGGCATGGCTGCCCTGGGTCAGGGCCGACGCCACGATGATGGCAAGGAAGCCGGGATCGCGCAGCAGGGCGCCCGCGCCCTGGACGGCCACCGCCGGCGCCTTGGGCCGGTCGAGCGGCTGCAGCCCCAGGCTGGCAACGGCGCCGAGGGCTGCCACCAACACGATGACCCAGATCAGGTGCCTGGCAGCGACGATATCGACCAGCAGCCCGCAGGCCATCGCCCCCACCACGAAGGCGGCCGAGCCCCACAACCTCAGGGGTCCGTAATTCAGGCCGAACCGCGCCACGCCGCGGAGCGCGTAGGCATCCGTCAGCGGCATCATCGGCGTCCACAGCGAGCAGGTAAGCACATAGGCGAGCAATACGGCGATCGGCAGATATTGAGTGCCGATCACGGCAAAGCCGAGCGCGGTGGCAAGCGCTGTGACGGTCAGGGCCCCGCGCAGCGAATAGCGCCTTTCGGCGGCGCTGGTCACGAAGGGAAGAACCGTGAAGCGCGTCAGCGAAGGCACCGCGGAGATGATGCCGATCCACCACGCGTCGATGCCGACCGCCTTCAGCCAGACCGTGAAAAATGGCAGATGGGTGCCGATCGTGCCGAAGGTTGCGCCGTAGAACAGCGCCAGCCGCGTCGCGAATCGCTTCGATGCGGCTTGAGAAGCGATGGGGATTTGTGATTCGCTCGGCATCAATTCAATTGCGATTCGCCCGATATCGTGTTGTTTCGTTATCGTAACGCGCGGTGATTTGCGCGAAGAGTTTAGCATGGCCGACGAAGCATTCGCCCTCTCGCCGATCTCAGCACGCGCCACGCTGCCGAGCGAGGAGGACTATGCGGCGATCAGCGAAGC